>CAYJTE010000038.1:0-8061 GCA_964372965.1 uncultured Methanosarcinales archaeon | reverse complement strand
TTATTAAAGAGATTAGAATGTTTTACTATAATCTACGTCGTTGGTGAGGGAGTTTATTTTATGAAAGAGGGAGAGGAACTCAGGGTTGTACTGTGCCCAGTTGGCGAATCTTCGGCGTTCTTGGAGATCGATGTTTGTTTGTGAGCCGGTAACTTGGGCGTATTGAATGCCAGTTAGGGTGTCTTTAGCTTCTTGTAAATTCATAGTTTCAGTGTCACTGCTTTTTTTTGACGCAGTTGTTTCGGTTACTCTGTAGAGACTCTCCGCTGGTGGTTCTTGTGATGTTATTTTGTATGTGGTAAGTTGGGCTTCTTCAGCTGCTTTTTTCATGTAAGGCACTAATCGGTTAAATGTGGCTGGCGAATATTTGTTTCCAACTGATTCGGCTACAATTTCTTCAAGAAAGTAATCTGAAAAATATGATCCCTTTTGAGTGGTGTTTATGGTGATGATGTTGTTTGATTGTCTTGTCTTTGGAGTAGATTTTTTATTGGAAATTTTTTGGAGTAAAGTGTATGCGGGCGTGTGGCTTGGATCTGATGTTAAACTTGTGATGCTCGTTTTATTATTCTTAGTTATGAGTGTATTAAGAGAATTGTGGTTTAACTTGATATTTTGTGTGCGGTTTACTTGTTTAGACTTTGGTGTTGAGAAGGATTGGTCTTTGATAATCGTTTTTTTCATATTGAACCACCACGCGTTGCTGTGAGACTACTGCGCTTATTAGAGTAGTTTTAGTAATGCTAAAGCTTTTAAATGTTATGAGTTCCGCATCTTTTATGGTAACAGATAAAGATAGGCATTTAAACAATTATTTTGGGTTGTGTATCGGTCAAAATAAGGCTGATGTTTTGAAGATTATCCCAGATATAATGGCGAGAGATTATGCTGGTGGACTTACACTATTTGGGGCGGAACAAATTGTGCAACATTGCGTTCACTTTAAGGAACAAGTGATACATCCTATTATTATGCACTCCGATTATTTTGAAGCGAGACAAACTGCGCAGATTGCGCAGAAAATTTTTGAGGGTACGACTGTTTTTACATCATCTCTTGCAGAGAGAAGTATGGGAAACTTAGTTGGGAGGGATGCGTATTATTATACACGGATATGGGCTCAGGATGGACGCGACCCGTTACATACGGATTATAGTGTTGAGAGTATAATGAAAATTTCTGAGCGAGTAGGTGAATTTTTTTGGTCTGCTGAAAGTTCTTATTCTAAGGCCAATATTATATTGGTTGGGAGTTCTGATGTTCTTTCGGTGTTTAATTGTTTGTATAGAGAAACCCATCTTAGATTTCATAGACAGTTTAAATTTGAATCGGGTGAGATGAGGCGGTTCGAAGGTAGATCATTATAGAAATTCTGACTTTACATCTGTTAGATGATTTTAGGATTTTTGTTTTATTTATACTGAATATGCATTCTGGGAGATTCATATCCTTCTTCTTTTGCGGCTTGAACTGCTGCTGCTACTTGATGTTTTGTTACAATATCAAACTCCATTGGTTTACGAGTTGATTTTTCTGTGTGAATTTTGTATTTCCAATCATACCCCTCTTTTAAGAGTTCAATGTAATTTTTGTCTTTAGGATGAAGTAATCTTGTTTTGGGATCAAGAAGGTACTCATCACGCCAGGTATCGGGATGCATGATGGTGTTACATCCATTATGGTCTACAATAAACTCGTGCCGATGACCTAAAATATACACTGATTTGTGAGTGTTCTCTTTTAATATGCTGGCGTTTTTTGATTTGAAGAACGGGACAACGGAATCAACAGAAAATTGTTGGGCTTTAGTTCTGGTAATGAACTGTTCGAAGAGACCACGAGGAAGACGATAGGTTGGATCTTTAAAGTGACGAACAGGGTAATAAAAGACTGATTTCATAAAATAAGAAACGGTTTTCTTTTTTACGATTTTTGCAATTTCTTTATGGTGTTTAAATAACTCGGTTTCTGGCTTTATTCTCTCAAGAAATGGATGCTCTTCTTTTATGGTCATGAACTTATCAATAAGAGCAAATGAAACAAATGGCAGGTTAAGGATTTTCTTTCCGCGATATTTAATGAAAGGGGTCTCGTTTTGTTGTTGGTGAAGAATGTCGTAGGCGTCACCATGTTCAATATGGAGGCCTGGTTTTTCATACTGGTACTCAAAATGAACATTTGATTTTGTTTGTAGTTCTTTTTTGATGTATTTTTGAACTTCGGGAAACTTAAGATCGGGGTCATGATTTCCAAAAAGAAAATAGAGGTGGTGGTGTGGTTTTTCCACAAAATTGCGTAAGGAGTCAATAACTTTGGTATGTGCTGAGAATATGAGTATGGTCTTGTGAAGTGAGATTTCAGAGGTGATATGACGCGGGTAGGTGGCTTTATTTTTTACTATTTTTGGGCACTTTAGGTAGTCTAGTGAATCGCCGTTAAAGACTAGATCAATTTGATCTTTCATTTCGGCATAGTAGTTTATTATCTTAGAGAGAGTGTTATCAGCGATGAAATCATCAGTGATATTTCCTGACCCTAATTCGATATCGCCAAAAACTATTATGCGTGTTGACACGTATTTACTGGGGGATGTTTGTGCTTAAGTATCTTTCCGTTTTGGCGGCTCTTAGAGGCAGGGAATATTTTAAAGGCGTTGTACTTTTTTAAGAATTTCGTTTTTAAGGCTCATTGGAAGAATTGTGTCTAAAAGAGGGTAGAAAAACTCTTTTTCAAACTTATGATGACGTTCAATTGTTTGCATTAGTGGATGTAAGCGAGGCGGGTTGCCTTTTTCAATATCAGAAGTTATCTGTTTTATCTGAACTGCTATTAATTGGTGTTCTTCGGATAGACGATTAATCATTAGTTCATCATCGATTTTCTCCATAGGATATCTAGTATATATCTCTTTTTCTTCAAACTGGAAATGGCGGAGACAAAATACACTTAATTCGGCGAGTTTTTCTTTTAGTATTTTTTTGTCACTGAGGTTTTTTTGGATATCGTTGATTTTTTCAGTAATTTTAGTCTGTTCTGTATGTACATGATTTAGAAATGACGATGATATTGCGGGCATGATGGTTGAGGGAAGGTCTTTCTCTTAAATGTTTCGATGCGCTGTTGCATAATTTGGCTTAGGGAGCCCTATGCCTTCCATAATGGCTCATCTTTTGATAAAATTATAATTTTATTTTTGCTTCGTCAAATACTCGCAACCCTTTATTACGCGCTCGAGATTAGCTTTTATTGCGGGAAAGGTTGCTTTAAGCTTGTGGCGATTTTTTCTACAGTGCCGTTTGTTTAGGTAATGATCATAGAAATCTATATTTCTGCTTTGTCTATCAGAGGCAGGATTCCAAAACCATCTACCTTTGAAGAGCGGAGATTTCAGCCACCAAAATTTGTTCAGAATTTTTGGTGTTGTGAATCCTTTTATTTTTTTTGCCATTTCGGGCTTGCTGCAAATACCCATGCACAAATTGATGTGGATATGGTTGTTCTCCTTTGGTACCATGATGGTAAATGGGTTGAGCTTGAGACCACTGTTAGTGTGATGGCTGCCGAGGTGCCTGCTTGGGTTGCTTCAACAGGGAGTGTGGCTGCTCTTGTGCTGAGATCTGTTCTTGTTTCAGAGCCAATTACGCAGGTTGCTTCCAAATTGGCTTTGCTAATGTGGTCCATTTTTGTAATTGGGGTGTTGGTTTTAGTTGTGGGTGTGGTTGTTTTTAGATCTGTTAGATCCAAACCTGAGCAGAAGTCTGGATGTGGGTAGTTTTTTCTTTTGTTTAATTTTTCTTTTGTTTAATTTTTCTTTTGTTTAATTTTTCTTTTGTTTAATTACATTTTGGTGTTTGCTATTTCATCTCTTTTGATTTGTGAGATATTCTTACTTTTTTGTAGGCAGTCTATTCTGGTCTATCCAAAAGTATAAATATAACTTCATTCTTCTTTTTTCTATTATGGCAGCAGGTCCGATTGGTCCAGGGGTGAAAGCGGTTTGTAAAGTATGTGGTAATTCTGCTATTGCTGAATCGTTTAAGTTGCATTATATCATGAAAATGATGGTATGCCCTACTTGTTTCTCTGGTAAAACACAAAAAGAAAAAGATCAGAGAGAAGTTCAAAGAGCAATTGAACCTGTTCGTCCCCCAGGATGGGACAAAGATGATGAATATCTCGAAAAGGCGGCACGTATGAAGAAAGATACTCCCCAACCTCAGTTTGCTCGCTTGTCTGGTACTGATTTTGTGCGCTATACTTGTATGGGTTGTAAGTATAATTTTAAGTATGATCCGCAGACGAAAACTCCTCGCTTCTGTCCTTATTGTAATGTGGCGGTTCCAACTATGAAAGCATCGTATTTGGTGTAACCTGGCGTGAGAAGTAATGTTTGAATTTTTGGGACATCAAATGATAATATTATATGAAACTGTTATTTTTTTGATCAATTGCGTGCTGGAGTATGCTGTATCGTCAAAAATGACTATGTTTTTTATTATTTTATTGCAAATGATATCTGCAACGCTGATAATGTAACCAATACTTTGGCAGTAGTACCCAACAAAAAATTGTTTTCAAGCAGTGATTTTTTAATTTGGTGAAAAACCTATCATCTCGAAGAATGAGGCGTATGATCCAAAATTATGGTGTAATCTCATGGGTATATCTTGAAATGCGATGCTTGTTGTCGCACTTAGCTTTTTTTTAAATTCTGGAGCACTCACGTATTTGACATTTTTTATGATTTTCCTTTTTATCTCTTTTACAACTGGATCAACTTCTTTATCTATCCATCCCTGATCTTTCTTTGGTGTGAGTTCCATTTATAATGGGATAAATAAAACTGATATTTAAGGGTTATGAACTCTATTTGAGAGTGTAGAATATTTGCGTTTCTTTTAGTTTTTAATCCAAAATGTTTAGACTATTTAATTAAGGTTTTGAAAAGAGGTTCAATAAATTTTATTTTAGGTGCTCATTTTTATAAATTTTCCAATGATTGGAACATAGTAATATATATCACCATCTTGAAAATTGGCCTGAATGATGGGCATGTCAAGTTCACAGACAGATTGTACTTCGACTTCTATTTTTGTTTCTCTTTTTGTAAACTGGGTTTTTTCTTTTTCGAATTCTGATCTAATTTCTTCTCTGGTTATTTTGTTTTTTTCAACGAGCTCTTGGTGTTTTTTCTTTAAATCCCGTATTTTATCATCCAGGTTTCGTCTGGTATCAAATGATGAGGCACGGATAGATTTTTCTTTTAGTTCTTCCATTTTGAAGAGAAGTGTATCTTCTTTTATTTGAAGTTCTTTGTATTTTTCTTCTGAGTTATCCTGGGTAATCGTTGCGAGTTCTCCGACTTTTTCGAGATGTTCTTCTTCGATGGACTCCAGGTCATTTTGAAGGATTTTAGGGAGATGTTCTAGTGTTATTCTTAAGACGTTGTTGTAGGTTACTGGCTTATTGTTCTTTTTTGCTTCTTCAAGTTCGATTTCATCTACAATTGTTACTTGATTGGCGGTGTTTAATACTTCTATCAATTTACTTTTTGTTCCTTGTGATGTTTGGTAGGTTAATTCGAGTAAGAAGTAATATGCAGTAATTTGTTTCTCTTCGAATACACAGGTAATGCCTTTTTTTGGAAGATCAAGGACTCTTTCATTTGCATCAAGCAGTTGATGTTTTTTTTTGGAGTAGGTGAGTGAGGTGAATGGTACTCGCGTGATGTAATTTGCTGTAAGTACTTGAAGGATTTTACTTGTGGAGTCAATGAATTGTATCTTTTTTGATTTTGGCATGTTGGGATCAAAAGTGATGTTTAGTTCTTTTGTTTCAAACCACTTCTGATGTGCGCTATTTAGTTTAATAGTGTATATTCGGTCTTTTTTAGTGTATTTTAGTTTGTGTTCATTGCAGTACATGAGTACAAACTGGGCTATTTTTTCGCTATTCATGGGTTAAAACATTATATTTTTGTGGTATTTGTTATTCTGTCTTTTTATTTTTTTTATTTTACATGCAATTTCATTGCATTAAACAATTCTTCATCTAGTTGTTTGGTTTTTTCGGCTTCACGTTTAGCTGACTCGAGATCTTGTTCTAATTCTTGGTTGTTTTCAATGGCGTTTTCAAACACAGAGAGCTCAATACTTTGTTTTCCCTTCAGATGACTTAAGATGAGGTCCATTTCTCCGATTGAGACATGGAATAAATTTATTTTTTCGTAGAGGCGGTTTAGGATGTATCCCTCGATGGTATCTTTTACGGCGAGATTGTGGATTAGTACATCTTTTTCTTGCCCAATTCGGTGTACACGACCGATGCGTTGCTCTATTCTCATGGGATTCCAGGGAAGGTCGTAGTTGATTAGGATGTGGGCGAATTGAAGATTACGCCCTTCGGATCCGGCATCTGTGCAAATGAGGACTTGTTTGTTTCCTTTAAATTCTAGTATTGCTTTTTCTTTTTCTTCCGGGGTCATTGAACCATTAAATAGTACAGTTGTAAATCCTGCAAGTTTTAATTCTATGTCTATTATTTTTTGAGTATGCAAAAAGGTGGTGAATATGATAACTTTTTCTTTCTCTTTTTTTAATAGTTTTAATAAATAGTCTTTTTTTGTGTCAACCGTTATTTTTTTAGCTTGAAAGAGTAAGGCTTCACATATGGAGATTTTCTTTTTGTCTTCAAGTGTTTGCTGGTATCTTTTCATGGCGTCAATACCAGTTCCAATGCAACTCGTTAGTTGGCGGGTAAGCATTATTAATGCAAAGGTGAGAAGGCCCTTTGCTCGGTAGGAGTCAGCCATTTTTTTTAGATCGGCTTCGGAGACGTTTTCAATATCTTGCACATCTTGTTTTTGCTCTTTCTTTTTGATTTCGTTGTATTCTGTTTTGATGAAGGTGATTGCTTGACTGTAGAAATCCATTTCTTCTTTACTGTATTCAAGAAGATGTGTTTTTACATTTCTTGAGGCGAATTTTATACCGGTGTTTTTTCTCATGTTTCGAATCATGATTTTACTTAATTTATCTTGAAGTATCTCGTTGTTTTTTATTTTTAAGCCATTTTTATCGGCAAGATATTCAGCAGTAAATTTTGCTTTTGTTCCCATGAAACCAGGGTGAAGAAGATCTAAGAGTGCCCAGAGTTCAAAGATGTTATTTTGAAGAGGTGTTGCGGTTAACATAAGACAACGGTCTTTATGTATTGATTTTACCAGTTTGTAGTTTTGTGTTTGGGCGTTTTTGAGTTTGTGCGCTTCGTCTATTATTAACAAGTCCCAATCTATTTGTTCAATTAATATTTTGTATCTTTCAGTTTTGGCTGTGTCGATGGAAATAATTAATTTGTCGTAGGTTGTGATGTCTTCTGGATTTTCAGCTACAATGAAGTGTTCATCAAATTTAGATCTTAGTTCTTCTTGCCACTGAAATTTCAGTGTTGCGGGTGTTAAAATAAGGACTTTTTTGACCATGTTTCGCATAAGGTATTCTTTGATGATAATTGATGTTTCAATGGTTTTACCAAGACCTACTTCATCAGCGAGAAGGGCACGGTGTGAGAAATTGTTTAAGACGTGGAGCGCGGTTGCGGTTTGATGTGGAAGGATTTGTATTTGTTTTTCGTAGGTTGGTTGAGCTAGTAATTCGGTTATTTTTTCGGTGGCGGTGAGGGTTTTGGCAAGTACTGAGAGGATGAATTCTTCTTTTGATGCTTGATCTTTGGGTAGAACTGGTTCTAGGGGGAGGTTATTTTTGATTAATTCGATTTTAACCATTCATTTCACATACTTTCATTAAAATTGTTTCTAAAAGGGTTTGTTTTACGCTGAATTTTTGAGTATTTTTAGATACCTACTCTTCGATATTGAGTATTTTTAGATACCTACTCTTCGATATTGAGTATTTTTAGATACCTATTCTTTGATGTTGAGTATTTGGTACTTGATAAAATTAGATTATTTGTTGAATATGGCTTTCTTTTTAAATGTATGTGAAAGAGGCTCTGTAGAAAAAGTCCGCCAGCTACCTAAAGCGACCTTCTTTTTGAAAATCC
>CAYJTE010000037.1:0-8152 GCA_964372965.1 uncultured Methanosarcinales archaeon | reverse complement strand
CTCAAAATAGTGGCGAGGACAGTGGTTTTTATTCGTGCGGATCTGATCTCTCTCTTACAGATTTTAATGATGCCGTTGTTCCTATGAGAACAGCTAATCATTGTCAAGTGTATACAGGGAAGTTTTGTGCTCCAAGTACCTCTACAACTACTACAGAAGATGGTACTTTTGAAGATACGGGAAAAACACAAATCAATAGTTGGAGTGACCAACCACTTAGTCGTATGGGATATGATGTACCTCTCTCACAAGAAGGTCTTGATTTATTGCAACTGCCATTTTATGAAGATGTCGCGTTGATGCAATCAAAGTTTCTGGGGACACGATGGGATTCTGGATATCGTAATACGACGTCACTTGCGGTTCCAGGACGAAATATTTTACCAAATCCTACTTTTGAGGTGAATGGCGTTGATATGCGCTTTTGGACGCTCTTTAAGGATGGATCGGAAGTGGACAATGAAAAACAAACACTTAGCGGAACTAACTTTGTTGCAAAGGATGGCGATAAGTCTATACTTTCTCTCCCCCAAGGATATTCACTTCGATCAGATCGTATTGCAATAGGGGATAATGAAGGAAATGTTGCTGATAGGGAGTTGCGGCTTTTTTTTAAGGCTGCTGCCATTCCATCGTGTGAGCTCACACTTAGCCTTCTTGGGCAAGATGGTAGACCTCAATTTTTGAGTACATCTGGTAATTCACCTGGTCTTGAGAATGATCGCCGGTATTTTTCAGGTGAGGTTCCCGTTGGTACTAATCAGTTTGTGTATCTTGAAATTAGTCAGAAAGGTAACAATCCCTGCTTGATTCATAGTCCAATGCTTCAATATCTCCTTCCGGATATGGAACCATCGGCGTTTACAGATGAAGTTGAACAACGAAGATCAGATGAGTCTGCTCGTGCGGGTGCGGCGTGTTGTCCCAATAACGGTTGTTGGAATGGATATGCGTGTGTGACAGAGTTTACCACTTCGTCACTTCTAGTTGAGAGGACGGGTACATCGAATGATTTTAGATGTAAAGCAGGAGAGTGGGTACAAGAACCGGTAAAATATGATTGGAGGGCAACACAGTTTGGTTTCTGTCCGGGGAAAACAGATTGTTTTGTGATGAGTTCGACTCCGGAGAAAGAAGGTGATGTGCCAGGGTTTTCAGAGTTTGGTCCGTTTGATTTTTATGCGGGTAATTTCCCTATGTGTATTGCTGATAAAACGTTTATCTTCGATCATTACTGTAATGCGGGGAATTGGACGACCCGCACTATGTTTGTTGCGGATAAAATGTTGAGTATTGCAGGCGATGAGGAATCATATAGTTTGTTTTGTGGAAATCCAACGGAGGCCGCAGGCGGGGCGCTTTTGGATACTGAGAAGTTAGCGGTGTTTGGAGAGGGTCCTGCATCTACGGATATTGCACCAACTGATCCTTTAGGGATGGGGCCTGCACCTGATGTGGTTGGTAATAATGTTTGTTATCCTCAGGTTATGAGCTCTGGTGCGAATATGAAAGCCCTTGTTCCTGATTCAGAAAATACCTGTATCAATAACCTCTGCGTTTTGAAAGTGAATGATGGCGATACATCCAAAGTATTTTTTGGGACGAGTCTGAATCCGCCTCGTGATGGTTCAGCTGCAGATGGTGTTGAGTTTATCCCTGATCTATTCAAACATCCGCTGTTTAAAACAATGCAGGTGCAAGATGTAGGGGGTGTTTTGTGTCCTGCAGATAGTGGCTCTGGCGATTTTGTGAAGTGTGATCTCAAAGGCGAAAATGTTGCTGCTGAGATGGGTCTTTTGTTTGGTTCGTCTGTGAATGTGACTATCTATGGCCCTGGTTTGAATCCGGGTGGACTTGCAGCAGCGTGGGATGCGGTGAAAACCTTTTTCACAAATTTATTTGGGAGTGCAGCAAATGAAGAGGCGGAAACTGAACGGTTTTTCAATACGTCGCGTAATATTGATGCTCTTTATGTGTTTACTGATGCTGATTTGAAGGTTAATGCGGTGAAAGGACATGTTCCACGCGGTGATACAGGTTCGATTGTGGTGAATGCCACTTTTGATGGGTATGAAACTGATTTATGTCCGTATATGGAGCGGTTGAATTCAGCGGATGCACATGGCGGGGCGTGGCCGGCTGTTTCAGGTGAAGTTCTAGATGAAGTTGATCATGGGGCTAAATTACGCTGTGAACATAGAGGAAATGTTCAGCACATAGGGTTAGTTGTTCCTGCTACTGAGAATGTAGATGCGGATTCGTTCTTTGCAAATCTGACGGCGAAGTTGAGAAGGGAGGAGACAAGGTAGATCTGTGTTCGTTTTTCATGACTTTTAGTTTTGTGTCTCCTAAGATTTAATCTTGTTTTCTTTTCTCTAATCGCTTCCTTTTTTCTTGTTGTTCCAAGTGATTTTCTGATGTGATAACACTTTTTCCTATTCGTTGTTCAATTTCTTTTCGAGTGTTGCCTGCGATTGTTCCGCCTTTCTTGGCGATTTCTGTACTCTCTGAGAAGTGAGTTGGGTTTTCTGCCTTGGAGATTTCTTTGGTTGATACTTCTGCGAGCATGTTTAAAACCATTTCCATGTTAGTCATGTTGTCTCTCACGTTTTCTTTTTTTAGATCTTTGAGATTTTTGTATTCTTTCACCGTATGTCCTGACCATGCTTTGGTGATCTCATTGGTGAGAATGGCGAATTCTGAAGGATTATTTATGCCGACTCTTTCCCATTCATCTGTTAGTTCTTTTCTGACTTCAATTGTTTTGAGTCTTTGATTGATCCATTCTTTTGAATACCCTTTCTTGAGATATGTTTGCATAGCTCGGTTGATTGCAAGTTCTGGGTCAGTGGTTTCGTTAATGCGCTCCGTTCCTGCCTTCGCAAGCCACTGCTTGAATGGTTCGGCCTTTTTAGAAGGAATTGATTGGATCAGGCGTAGTAATTGCTCAGTACTGGCCACATCTGTTTCGTAGAATTTTCCATCAGAGGATTTCATTTTCAGTTGTACGATTTTTGCGTACAACTCAGATCCCTCCTCTTTCAGTTTTATCTTTAGGTCTGACCAATATCTTCTTGCGTTGAGGCTTTCAGTTAAAACTCCCACCACATCAATAATTGAAAAGTACCATTGCTCTTGCTCATTATCCCAGATAGCTCTTACTTGTTGATCCTGAAATAGTTTGATGGTATTCTCTTTTTTCATGGTTCCCCCCATTTGTAGCTTTTGGTATTGTTTGATGATACTGAATGTTTCTGGTTTATAAAAGATGGTTGAACTTGTCTTGTGCAGGAGTGGGTTTGAGGTTAGAAATAACCTTGGTAGGAGTTGTATTTTTTGGCGCTTGATCTTTATAGAGGTTAATCTCTTTACGTTTTCTATTCAAGCCATTGAGACGGCTAAAGTTATACCCCTCAATTTAGGTACTCTAAAGTCAATATTAAGAGAATTATATGAGGGGTTAAGAGAGTATTGTGAGGCGATCGGTTATTTGAGAGGATATACATTTCTTGACCATGAGTTAATTGGTTTTTTTCTCAGAGATGTTCTCAAAGAACAATCTTTCTTTGCACAATTTGACAGGTGTAGAAGATTGTGGTATGGGGCTCTGTAGAAAATCTCGTTGAGACCGCCAGAAGGCTCGACCTTCATCCTATTTTCAATCGAAGGCGCTATCAAGTCACTTCGTTGCACTCGTTCGTGTCTTGCCTAAAGGCAAGTGCACCCGTAGGGTGCGACCCCGCATAACGCGCCCGATGGATTCTCAAAGAGAAGGTCGCTTTAGGCCGCTGGCGGACTTTTTCTACAGAGCTGTGGTATGGAATAAATTATTATGGTGAGGATATTGGTATTGAAACAGTGAAAGAAGCGGTTATTGATGTTCCAGTTCTGGTTACAAAACTGGGGAAATATTCTACAGTTTAGTCATTCCAAGTTCCTAGTCTTCGCTCTTTGCGAATCTGACGGCGAAGTTGAGAAGAGAGGAGATGAGGCAGGGTGTTGTCGTTAATTTCGAAAATTGTTTAATCAGTGGAAAAGCGAAAAAGGTTATGCCTAACAGTATAGGAGCTTCAAGTCTCTTGGATACGTTTGCCAAGAAAATATGAATTATGCAAACTTCTCTTTACATCTTTTATGCAAGCAATCGAGACTGCGAGTGTTATACCATTAAATCAGAATACGTTAAAATTTGTTTACCTCTCTTTTCTTTCCTGCTGTTTTACTATCTTAAATAGTGTATTTGAGACTTCCTGTGGAATGTCTACCTTCAATTCTTTTCTAAGGTCTTCGACAAAGCATGCCAACTCAAAGGCAGCTCTCGTTTTCCCAAGTTTTATTTGTATTTTTGCTTCATGTATAATGATGTCCCAGTTGATCTTTGTTGAGTTGATAATGTTTCGACCATCATCTTTATCTTTGATTCGGTCGGTTGCACATTTCATGAGAATAAGGTCGTGTGGGTTCGCTATTTTTACAACCAGTTTATCCCCAAACTCGTGAATCTGTTCTGCTCTTTGTCGCATTGTATCCGAAAAGATAAAATCTATTACTTCTACTACAAATAAATCAAAGCGTTCATCATCACGTCTGAACATCTCAGGAGTGTTCCTTTTTGTACCATATACTTTTATGGCGTTCATTTCTGTGTATCCTAAGCTCTGTATTGCATCTTTGAATATTGTGCGGTCGTTTTCACTTTCAAAGACAATGCCAATATCGAGTGTTGCGTCTTTGAAACCGAGAAACATCATGGCTGTTCCACCAATAGCATACACTGTTATTTTTTTGGCAAGTCTTCGTGCAACTGCTAGGAGCAACCTCTGTTGCTGGTCTATCCCGATCATCTGTCCACTTCCAAGTCGCTTTTGTTTAATGGAAGGTATATTTTCCATACCAATTCTATCTTTTTGAAATCTTTAGACTTGAGATTGGGAATAATGTACTCAAATATATTACCTTTTTTTGGTAAGGTACTACTCCTAAATTTTGCGCTCATGCGTCGTACTTTCATGTTTTCGCGTGCAAGGTCATATAGCGCTCCTACTTGTCGTTCAATATGATTTTCTGTTGCAAGATGATATAGCTTCACCCAGTTAGTAATTTTTTTGAATAGAAAGAGTGAAGCAAGAATTGTTCTTACGCTCCTTGTTTTTATTGCATAAATAATCGTTTCTTCTGCACTCAACTCTCTGCCGTAAATTCTATGAGTAGTTGGTGTTGAAATCTTTAGTGGGGAGTGCTCGTTAATAATTTCATAATAACTTTTTCCACCTAATTTGTTTTCAATGGAAATAGTGTACACTCTCGAGTTATTACTTAATCTTTTGGTTTTAACATACCCCTCTTTTCTGAGTCTATGGAGATAGTAAATTGCCATTGGCCTTTGTACATTAAGTATGTCTTTGATTGATTCTACAGTGTGAGTTCCTGTGAGTGTTTGGAGGAGTTTGAGAGTGTTCATATCTTATTTTAGGCCTATGTATTATATAAATGTTTCTAAATTTTTGTTAATGTGGGAGTTATGATCTCATTTGTGAGAATTGCAATGTTGACCTAGTGTAAATATTTATATGCTTACTCTGTCTCGTTTCAGGTATGGGTGTTTGGTAGATGGGTAGTCGGTTACAATTTTTACATGCAGGTGGTACGGTGCGAGGTCAAGTTACTATATTTATTATTGTAGGAATTATTCTGGTGGCTATTTTTTTCTTTGTGATTTCAACTACTACTGAGGTTCAGAAGAGTAAACTTGCATCGGAGAAAGAGAAGGTTGTCACGAAAGTATTTCGTAAAGAAGCACTTCGAATCGCGGTTGGTGATTGTTTGCAAGATGAACTGTCGCAGGCCTTAATTGTTTTGGGTAAACAGGGCGGGAAGTTTTGGGCGGGTGAACCTGGTGGGTCGGAAGCGTTTCAAGAGGGGGTGAATGGCATATCTGTTCCTTCGGCTGATGGCAATAATAAGGTAATGTTTGGCATTACTTCTGAAGATGCTGCATCGTATCCCTGTGATCATATTGCTGCAGGGGAGGTGTGCACGTACCCTTATCCAAATATTAGGAAGGGATTTGGGCGGCGGCCGCTGCTTACAAAAGGGTATATTGAGTCGCAGCTGCAGAGTTATTTGATTGAGTGGGGGGGGACTTGTGTTGAGAGAGTTCTTCGTAAGAAAATGGGTGCTGAAATTGTTACGTCAGATCCAAAGATTGACATTTTAATGACGGATGAAGGAATTTCGGTGAAAGCGGATTATGAGATTACTCTTAAAATAGCGGGTGAAGAGCAGTTTGAAATTACCCAGTTTGATTTTGTGTATCCAACACAGTTTAATCGTTTTTTTCGTTCCGCAGTTTCGAATCCGTTAAAATGGGATTGGAAGTATGTTGATTTTGAATATACGGATGAAAATTTGAAACAGGAGTCGTTTAAATTTAAGTCACCCACTGATTTAGGTGAAGGGGGAGCAGTTGGTGTCTGTCGCAGTTTAATGCCTGCGTTTCCCTATTTTGGATGTAGTAAAACAACCTTTAAAGATGATTATGAGCAGTTGGGGGTTGAGCTTTCAAAACGTGAACTGGCAAATGGTGATGATTTATTTGTGTACACTGTTCCTGCGGAGAAGATATTGTCGGGTTCTGAAGAAGAAATTGAGATATATGAATTTCAAGTGGTTAGGCAAAATAGGCCGCCGGCTTTGGATTATGTTTCACGCAAACCATGCCCCGGGCAATATGATTATTTAGTTGTTCCGGGGAGTACTGATGTTGCGGAGGATGGGACCCTAATGGATAAGGTGAGTATTACTTTGTCTGCACATGATCCTGATGAAGATGTGGCAGGTGAGGAGGGGGTTACGTATTTGGATGGTGTTGTAAATGGTGATACACTTGATCTAGATAGTGTGGGTGTTCAGGCATTGAGTCCTCCAGGTAATGTAAAACATTTGAAGGTGTACGCTAAAGATAGACATAATGTTAAAGATGAACAGGAGATAAAAATATTTATTGATTCTGAATTAAGTTCGAGTGTGAAAGCATCACTTATGATGGATACTCCTGCTGCGACTCCTGCGGCTGGACCACTTATTATTTCTAAAGAAGATCCTATCCGGTTAGTTATTACTATTCCTGCTAATTCAGGTATTCGAGCGACAGGAGCGGATGTTGATGTAGTTTTCAAACCTGTTAATCCCCTCGACGCTGAAGTTCTTCTTGCCAGTGTTCAAGATATCCCTCCGGGTAGTAGTTATACCTTTGGAATTCCAGCACCCGTTCCATTTGCTTTGGGAGTTAATATTGCTGACTATGAAGATAAACAAAATATAATAAATATTGCAACTAGTTTCCAAAATTTACCTCTTGGGTCTGGGAAAATAGAAGTTAAATATACTACCACTTATTGCGGTGATGTGGCTAATCCCCAGACTACCACGTCTTCAATTGAAGCGTTTGTTGTGCCATGTGTTGCACACCAAAATCCAGCGTATGAGTTCTCATATCCGTTTAATACAGTTAAGTTAGTACAGAATGCTCCACCCCCTAATTCTTATTTGGCTGAGGGTGCTTCAGATGAAAATAATCCATTCGTTGTAACTCATTCGTGTTGTACTCCAAATCCGCCTTCATCCTCCCCCATAAATGGATATGTTGCGGGTGAATATAAGACAAGTAATGAAGAATGTGGACATAGTGCTCCCGGTTGTTATGGTAAGATAGATGGGTTTACCAATACTTTATTTCAAAATACTCCGCGGAATAATCCAAATGATTTCAAAGGATATGTTCTTGAAGAAAAATTTGCGATGTGCACTGGTGATCGTGGTAATTACTGTGGAGAGTCAAGCTATAGATTAAAATTGAATGGTGACGGGTTGATGGTTTGCGGTGGAAATACTCTTCCTTGCTCCGGTGTTGTGCAAGAATGTCAAGGAAAACCTGCGTATAGTTATGTTGATACTGATAGGATACCCGATAGTGTTAACGATGGTTGGTGTGGTGGAACTATGGGCTGTTCAGAATTTTGTTCTGGTCCTGTAGTATTTACTGGTGTTAGTGTTAATGTGAATATGGATGATATAAACAAATTAGCACAGGATCTAGCAGATCCCAAGACTAGAGATACAGAACTAAATTTACAGTGTGGATGCACAGGTG
>CAYJTE010000036.1:1421-8227 GCA_964372965.1 uncultured Methanosarcinales archaeon | reverse complement strand
CTTGTATTTCAATGAGAAACCATACTATTACAAAAACAACAGATTACAAAACAACAGATTACAAAACAACAGATTACAAAACAACGGATTACAAAACAACGGATTACAAAACAACGGATAACCAAATGCATAATCTATTTCTATAATACCTGGCACTTAAAAAGTAAAACCAGTGGACTCACCAAACATTTATATATCATAAAAATTTAATGATTCTTATCAACAGTATGGTGATATGATGAAAAATACTCCAGCAATAATTTTTATTTGCATAATTTTAATCTCTGCCTTTGGAGTCATGGCTGCACCCGCAGAAGGAACTGGCCTATTTGACATCATTGGAAACGCAGTTGACAAAATATTAAGTATTGGAAGTCTCACCTTCTTATTTGGAGACAGCGCAGATAACAAATTTTTTGGATTTATCAGGATATCCTATGCCATCCTCATTTTCGCAGTATTATATATGGGATTAAGTTTAATTCCCAATTTTAGCAGACAAACAGCCATAACCATTGGAATAATTCTCGCAATAATCTCAGCAGTATTCACCCCAACAAGCCTTTTAGCAACATTTGGAACAACATATGCCACCATCTTTGCACTTCTATTCATAGTAGGACCAATTATTGGAGTTCTTGCACTCTTATTCATGACACCAACACCAAGTCGAATGGTAGCAGGAATAAAAATTATAGCACTCACCGCAGTATTATTAATCGTAAACGAAATTTCGCATTGGGCAATAACACTCGCAAATGCATCTTGAGGTCAAAAAAATGGCACCATTTGTAGAAGGACCAGCACTGGAATCACTTGCATTAGTAATAGAAAATGTACTTCAATATGCCATGTGGCCAATTGTAATTGGATACATATATTTCTTCTGGAAACTCATCTTCGGCCCAGGTGGAAACAGTGGATCATCCTGGGGAGCAGGACAAAAAGCCAAAGAATGGATTGGTGAAAAAGCATCAGATATTGCAGATTGGAATGGCAAACGAAAGAAAGCAGCAAAAGATCTTAAGCAAGCAACAGATTTTTCACTATTAGAATACCAAGACTTAGAAAAATTAAAAACAATTGTTACAAAAGCAAAAAATGAAAAAGACCTTGACAAACTAAAACGTGCGAAAAGTGCAGCTAAAAGACATGAAGCAAAAGCAACAGCACGATTTGGTAATATGGAATCAGACTTAGCCAGTGACGCTTTCAAAGATTTATTCACAAAAGACCCTAAGTTTAAAATACAAGTAGCCGCTATCGTGAAGAAAATAAAACCACTAAATGCATTAGTGATCTTGGAAATAAACAATTTCGACACCTCATTAAGAACACCAATCACACCTCCAGTTGATACCGCAAAAATCCAAACCAAAGTCACAACCGAGTTACTTCCACCATTGGAACGAGCACTAACTGCTGAAAGAGGAATTCAAGTAGAGTTCCAGATACTGAAGGACTTGCTAATTAAAAAGTTAGGAAAGATGCCAAAATTCAGCTTATGGTAGTTTTATTCATTTTATATTATATATGGTAGTTTTATTCATTTTATATTATTTTTAATATCATCTTCTGAATTGGATTTGGAATTTGACCAGTAAAATTCCCAATCCGAAACCTTTAATAATCCCTCCTCCTATTACCAGCTAAAAACAAAAGGGTGACCATAATTTCTGGGCTTGACTATGGAAGAACAACTAAAAACAGGAACAACAACATTAGGAATAGTATGTAAAGACGGAATAGTTCTCGCCGCAGATAAACGAGCAACCGCTGGAAACCTCATCGTAGATAAGCGTGCAGAAAAAACCCATATCCTTAACAACGAATGCGCTGTAACCATAGCCGGTTCCGTATCCGAAGCCCAACTCTTAATCAAACTATCACGAGCCGAATTAAAACTAAAAGAAATCAGAACAAATAAAAAAACCAGCGGAAAAGAAGCAGCTAATTTAATTGGCGGCCTCCTCTACGCAAATCTCAGAAAAATGAGCATGTTTCCTGGAGTAGCCCATTTCCTATTAGGAGCACGGGACCACAAAGGAGTACACCTCTACGATCTTTTTCCTGATGGATCTGTAACCGAAATAATTGATTATGTCTCATCCGGCTCAGGCAGCGTGTTTGCCTATGGAGTACTTGAAACACAGTACAAACCAACCATACCCACTCAAGAAGCCGCAAAATTAGCAATCCGTTGCATACAAGCAGCCATCCAGCGTGATAACTGTTCCGGAAATGGAATTGACATTGTCGTTGTAACAGAAAAAGATATAAGGAGGATAACAGCCAAAGAAATTGATGCTATGATGATGTAGAACAATAATCTAACACCACATAACGCAAAATTTTTTGTATATTTTTGTAGTAATTAGCACCTACTGCAGATGAGGTTTCTACACCATGGGAGACATTCTAAAAGAAATTTTAAAAGTATTACCAGAAGGACGCATATCAGATGCCGCATTTGAAGGAGCAAATATAGTACTCTATACCAAAAACAAGGATTTCTTTGCTGATAATGGAGGAACTATACGAGCAGCAGTCTCAGAATTCAAAAAACGAATTGAATTACGACCCGACCCCAGTTTATGCATTGATCAAAAACAAACCGAAAAACAAATCAAAGAATTAGTACCCAAAGAAGCCGGAATTGATGAATTTATATTCGACCCCCCCCGATCACAAGTTATAATTCACGCTGAAAAACCAGGAGTAGTAATAGGTCCGCAAGGTTCACTCTTACGAGAAATCGCGCAAAAAACATATTGGGTACCAGTAGTAAGACGTCTCCCACCCATCAAATCAAAACTAATTGACTCCATCAGATCTGTTCTCTACGAAAATGCCAGCGAACGTAAAAAATTTCTAGATAGAACTGGACACCGTGTCTACGATGGTTGGCTTCGCGAAAAAAAACACGAATGGGTGAGAATTTCATTCCTAGGAGCCGCAAGACAAGTCGGACGAACCTGTTTTCTCGTACAAACCCCTGAATCACGTATTCTAATTGACTGTGGAATAGATCCCGGTGAAGACGGACCAGAAATGTATCCCTATCTTGACGCACCAGAGTTCAACATCTCAGATATAGATGCCATTGTAATTACTCACGCACACCTTGATCACTCCGGACTTGTCCCTTACATATACAAATATGGCTATCGTGGACCTATTTATTGCACCGCCCCAACCCGCGATGTCATGGCCCTACTCCAACTCGATTTCATCAAAATTCAACGTGCAGAAGGGAAAGAACCACTCTACACCTCAGAAGAAGTACGTCAAATGGTACTCCATACTATTACCCTTGAATTCGAAGAAGTATCCGACATCACCCCAGACGTCAGACTAACTCTCTACAATTCAGGCCATATTATTGGCAGCAGTATAGCTCACCTAAACATCGGAAACGGACTCCACAACCTCGTCTATACCAGTGATTTAAAATACGCCAGAACCAACGTACTTGAGCCTGGAAACACCCAATTCCCCAGAGTTGAAACCTTAATCATCGAAGCAACCTATGGTGGAAAAGAAAACGTCATGAGCGATGAAGAAGCAGAACAATACATAGAAAAAGTTTTAAACGAAACCTTCACCAGAGGGGGAAAAGTCCTCTTTCCCGTACTAGGATCAGGACGTGCGCAAGAAATAATGGTCTTAGTCGAACGCCTTATGCGTGAAAACAAAGTCCCAAAAGCTCCTATTTACATTGATGGCATGATTTGGGATATCACTGCAATTCACACTGCCTACCCTGAATTTCTCGGACGAAATTTAAGACAACAAATATTTCACAAAGAAAATAATCCATTCTTATCTGAAATATTCAAACAAGTAGCAACCCCAAAAGACCGCCAAGCAGTCCTTGAAAGCGCAGAACCGTGCTTAGTTCTTGCCACTTCCGGAATGCTAACTGGTGGCCCATCAGTAGAATACTTCAAAACATTTGCTAAAAACGAAAAGAACTCACTCATCTTCACCTGTTACCAACAACCGGGATCCCTAGGCTACCGTATTCGCTCAGGTGAACGCGAAGTAGTATTTAGCGAAGGTGGCAGACAACATCCAATACCCGTAGTCCTTGAAGTACATAAAGCGGAAATCATCAGTCACTCAGACCGACGTCAGTTGATGAACTACGTTAAACGATGTTCTCCTCAACCACGAAAAATCCTCGTTGTACATGGTGAAAGTTCACGTTGTTTGGATCTCGCATCATCAATTCATAAACAGTTTAAAATCGAAACCACTGCACCAAAAAATTTGGATACTGTAAGAATACGGTAACAACAAGAAAAACGAAAAACCAAAAAATGAAGTTAACGGCTTTGTTAAAAAGTTCAGAGCCTTCGGGATCGAGCCCATACCGTCCAAAATAATGGACGACAAAGGGACTGTCCCTTACGGGAAGCGGCGTCTTCATAACGACATTATCCGAAAGATCGACAATTGCTCACAAGCAAGTCTAAAACGAAGTGATAATAACTGCTACGTTCGCCAGGGGCGAACTTTTCAACAAAGCCAAAGTTAACATAATTAACTAATATGAGCTATTTAAACCTCTTGGTTAATACCGTTAAAATCGATAAACCATATAATGAAAAATCAAAGGGGAGGATAGATAAACCCACCTAAAAACAGATAGATAAACTCACCTAAAAACAGATAGATAAACTCACCTAAAAACAGATAGATAAACATCACCTAAAAACAGAATCATCCATCTTCGGTCTCTCTACTTGAACACTAAGTAAATCACCTTTCACAAAATCCTTAAACAGTGGGATTTTAATTGGCAGTGCACACCGCGTAAACGTACTCGTAACGAGTGCCTCACCCTTATCCAAACTCGCAATCGTACGTGTATCTTGTGTTAAATCCTGTGGAGCAGATTCAATAACTGCCTGACGTTCTGAATTCATCTCAAGTCCTAATATTATTTTGGTATTCATATTTGCCAAAATATTTTTAGGGATCTCAGATGGCAATTGTGTAATCGCAATCAAACCGACTTTAAATTTACGACCTTCGCGTGCAATCGTATCAAAGATATTAGACCCCTGCTCCAAAACTGCCTTACCCAGAACACGTGGAGCTTCTTCAAGGACAATAGAAATAGTCGGCTTAGTATCCAACACCCCACTCTTTTTGTAATATTTATATCGATCAAAAATCTCTGATGTAATAATTGTCCCAATCATAATCTCAAGTGCGCCACCAAAATAACTGGTATCAATAACAACTGTCCGACCAGACTCCAGATCTTGACAAATTTCAGTAATAGTATTTTCACCTGCCACAGAGTCAAATATCCCACTACAATTAAGTGTACCTTGTTCGCGAGAATTCGCCTGCATCTCTAAATCCAAACTCAAAAGCGAAATCAACTTGCGCTTCACAACCGCAATCGTATCTTCATGAAAACTAACACCTATAATTCGCTCTTCCGCCAGAATTTTATAAATCCACATCGAACCAAATTTTTTATGATAAGAATATAAACACATCCTTTGCGGCTCAGAAAGTGGCAGTGCTCCTTGAAAATGCTCAGGTTTAAGCCTAGTAATATTAAATTTAAGAGTACGAGCACCCGGAGGAGGATTTGCAGGAGTATAATATCGTACTTTATCTTTACGCGGATGATCTTTGAGCCCTAACCCATTTCGCCCATAATACTCATCATGTGGATCTAAAACCAGCATACCCGCATAATTATGACTCGTAATATCCCACAACAAACAAGACATCAAATTACTCTTACCTTTACCAGTACTTGCCGGGATAAGCACATGATGTGACAACACCTCAACCCCATCAAGTCGAAGGGGTTCAGACATTGGCGTACTTCCAGATCGCAGTTGTCCCAAAAAGAATGGATTGAAAGGCACGGTAAGAAACGTCAAATCAGTTTTCAACAACTCTCGCACAGGTGAAAAAAAGGGAGGCAGCTTCTTACAAGTCCGAGGAGCAACACCAAGCGTAAGAAGCGGTTTGGTAAACGCCAGAACATAATTTCGCAAATTTTCATCAATAATAGATAACCCCTGTTCTTCCAAATCGATACCTGCCAGAAGCTCCCTGTTTTGTTCAGACAGCTGCGACGCATACAAAAGATCAAACACCTGCAAAAGATATTTCTCATTAGGAGTATCAATAACAAGCAACTCACCTAACTCAACAGTCTGTCCAGATTTGATACGAACAACTATCTTAGATGCATCACCTGACACTACCTGTCCCTTCAGAGTATACATAAAAAAGACATAAATCAACCACTATAAAAGCATTATCACAACCAAAACTGTACTTATTCAGGTACTTTTTCAAATTTTTGTGTCTCTTTCATTTCTAAACACACAACAATATCCATTCAGAACTATATCTAACTTACAAGTAAAATAAGACAAAAAAGCCACAACCAGTACTAATCCAAGCTCAAACAGACTAACAAAAACCATACTATTACCCAACCAAAACCTTTATAAACAATCCCTGACAAAAGCCAAACTATGGAAGCAACTATAATGCATTTTCGTCAAGGACGACACCATCAAAATCCAAAGCAAATGATTCTCTACGTAGCAGATAATGTTGAAGCAGCACAAAAAGTAGTAGGAAAAGCCGTAGTATGGACCTCAGGGAGTGGAACCGAAATTAAAGGAGTTATCTCTGCTTTACACGGAAGAAAAGGAAACGTTCGAGCTATTTTTGCAGAAAAAGGATTACCCGGTCAATCACTTGGACAAAAAATCCAAATCAAGTAATGTATTCTTTGATAAACACATCAAAACCAAGTA
>CAYJTE010000036.1:0-1321 GCA_964372965.1 uncultured Methanosarcinales archaeon | reverse complement strand
CCATATTTATAACATTTAACTCACCAAACAATGGTTAGATTTTCATACAAAACAGAAGAAAGCAACAACAGAAAAACAAAACATCCAAACTAAGGACCCTTAACATAATCCTGAACAGCAACAAGAACCGGAGCAATAGCCGAACGAATATTCTTAAGTTTCGTCTTAAAACGCACAGAACGTGCTGTCAGTTCAGCATCCGTAGTTGGCATTATAGCCGGAGCCAACACCGCTGTCACAAGAACCCCGCGTTGCGTTTGTAATACCGCAAGTTGCACATTCACATCCAACTTCGCAGCAGGGATCTTTGCCCTTTTTGATCGCAGCGCATGCATAGCCTCATCAATTTCTTTTTTAAGTAATGTAACTTTATGTGTAAAAATTCTTAATTTCACATCATCAATAGCATCAATTGTTTCATCAACCGTTTGCAAAACCTTAACAAGTGCACTCTGTCCAACTGCAACATCTAAATGTCGACCTCGAGCGGCATCCTTATCTTTAGAACTTCTAATAGCAGAATTGATATAGTCAGAATATTTTTCCCCTCGATCACGCCACTCTTTTTCCGCATTGCGATCTTCATCCGCATCCGACACCGTAAAGAACCGAATCACATAATAGACAATCAAAAAACTAATGATCCACCGAGCGTAATCAATAAATTCTACAGCCACACCCTGCAATTCCTGCCCTATTAATGGTTCAACCATAATCAGTATCCCCCCACACCAAGAGCACCCAAGTGATAACCCATCGCCGTTAATATCCAAAGCATAAGTAAACAAACAAGAAACTTCGTCGCAATAGTACCGCGCGTCTCAGGAAGTGGCTTACCAGTATCATCTTTACCAGGAATAGTCCATAAAAATACTGCTAAACCAACAATAGGACCACCAATTAATACCAATGCAACTAAAGTTGACCACCCCGCACCCATAGCAAGTAATGCCTGAGCCGGCATAAAAACCGCAGAGATTGTAGCAATAACAAAAGCCACTACCCCTGCTTGTTTGCGACTAAGGAACGAAAATGTACCAGGAGCAGTTCCCTTCTTACCTATAGAAGGAATAACTGCAAAAAAAACTGTAAAAAGTAAAATCCAAATCAACACACGAACAAAACCCACCACAAGAGACTGACTAGAAACTCCAAGAAAATTCAATTGACCAACATAAAGAATTTTAGTGAAAACATTTTGAATAAAAGACCCTAAATCAGCCAGAACAACAGGTATAGAAAGCAACCCTAACGCGACCCACCATCCTCTTTTCATAGCATTAAGAAGTTTTTTAGTATTTATAAGGTTTTTGTGAGACTA
>CAYJTE010000035.1:0-8252 GCA_964372965.1 uncultured Methanosarcinales archaeon | reverse complement strand
ACCTTGGGAGATGTTCTTGGCTGGGGTGATGTATACATATATTGCTCTTGGTTTGTCATATATGGTATTTAGTGAAGCGGCTGGACTTCTTATGGTATTTTTAATAGTGCTTGCTTGTGCGCCTATGCTTTAGTTTACGGTTAAAAATGAAGAGGAACTTGATTTGAAATATGATCAAGAGTGGTTTTTACTGAAGGAACATACTAAAGTGCTCATTTTTCTTATGTTTTTGTTTTTAGGTATTACTCTTGCTATGGTTAGTGCCTATGTTATTTTACCAGATACCGTTGTAAATACTATTTTTAGTTTACAACAGCAAGCTATAACTTCTGTTAATGCGAATGTTCAAGAAAGTATTACTGGAAATGTTACAAAACTTGATTTGTTTGGCGCAATCCTGTTTAATAATATGAAAGTATTGTTTTTTTGTATTGTGTTTTCATTTTTGTATGGAACTGGTGCTGTTTTTATTTTGACTTGGAATGCATCTGTTATTGCTACTGCTATGGGTTCTCTTTTTAAGTTAAAAGTTGCTGAAGGGGTTGCAATTACTGGAGCGGTAGTTGGTAGTTATGCGTTTAGTGCGGCATTTTATGCTTTTTTTCGGTTTATGACACATGGGTTACTTGAGATTGCGGCGTATTTTGTTGCGGGTTTGGCAGGAGGGATTATCAGCATTGCTCTTATTAAACATAATTTACAAGAAGATCGAGTGCTGTTTGATTCATTGGATTTGATTTTAATTAGTATGGGAATGCTTATTGTTGCAGGTGTGGTTGAGGTGTATGTTACTCCAATATTTTTTACTGGGTGAGAGATTTTTTTGGTGTTTGATTGGTAGAAAATTAGAAGAGGTATATTTTCAAAGGATTTTTACTTTCCCCGGCTGATTTTGGAATAAATCCCCACGTTCAAGCATTTTATCTATCCATAGTTGAGTGTTATCAAGGGGGGATTTGTCTATTATTTCTTCAATTCTTACTCCATCTCCTTTGTCAAGTTTGGTTATAATTTCAAAAATTTTATCTTGTGGCAAGATGATATTGTTGGTTTGTGACTGGTCGTTACTGGAATTTGGAGAGTTTTGTGTCACTTTGGTTTTTTCTTCCGGGTGGTTATTTTCTTCATATTTTAGTTCTTCTTTTCTCATTTTTAACCACAGGGCATTGGTTCGTTTTAGTATTTCTGGCGTGATATATTTTTCTTGATTATAGACTCTTACTTTTCCTATAATATGGATTATGTCACCAATTTGTGCTTCTTTTGCTTCTTTATTTTCTTCAAATACACGACATACTATTCTTGCGGTTGAATCATCAAGAAGGAGGATAATCATTGTTCCTATCTCTTCTTTGAATACAATAGCAGCTATTACATTTATTTTGTAAATTGGTTGATTGTTTAATATAATATAATTTGGATTTTGCTCTTTTTCTTGTATGTAATTTGAGGTTATAATTTGCTTTAAATTTATTTTTACGGCAGGTGGACGTTGGAAATTAGAACTAAGTGGGGCGATTTCAGTGCTGTTGTTCATAGTCGTTGAATAAACCCCCGTTTTGGCTCAAAAATATCACCAGATCTTCTTAATTTTTCTAGAGTTTCTTCTATTATTTCAGGGGTGATATTTTTGCTCTTCCCGGCTTCAATTATAGTTTCAATGGGTATTATTTTCTGGCCAGTTTGTTCTTCGAGAAGGTGAATTAGTTCTTTTATAATGCTTATACTACTTCTTTGTGTGGCAGTCATGCGGCCTCCTAATCTATCAATATCTATTTTTCCGGTTTCTTGGTCTTTGGCTATTTGGTTTAAGCAATAATCAGTGAGTTCAATTGCTTTTAAGGCGTCTTTTTTTGTTACTGTTTTTGAAAGGCGTATTTTAGCTGAAGCTTCGGAGAGACGGACGAGACCTTCGAGTTGTCTTGCAGTTATAGGGATTGATTTTATACCGTGATCATCTGCGCCACTCTGGTTTCTCATTGATATATAGTATTCTTTTAGTTCATCAATTGCCTGATCGGTCATTTGAGGGTGCATTTTTGCTCTAATGTACGAAAAATATTTACGAAGCAGGTCGCTTGGAATTTCTGATGTTATTTTCTTGGGGTCTTTGTGGAGACTAAGAATAAATGAGGCGGTTTTTTCGTCTTTTTCTCTACTGGGCAGATCTTTAATTGGAAAAATTAAATCAAATCTATTGATTAATGTTGGGGGTAAATCAATTTGGTTGGCTACTAAGTCGTAGGGGTCAAACCGGCCAAATTTGGGGTTGGCTGCGGCTAAAACGGTTGTTTCACAGCGGAGAGTTGCTTGAATGTTGGCTTTAGCTATACTGATAGTTTGTTGTTCGAGAGCTTCATGAAGTGCTGATCTGTCTTCTTTGCTCATTTTATCCATTTCGTCAATAATGGCAAAACCATGATTTGCTAAAACAAGAGTACCTGCTTCAAGACTCCATCCTCCTAAAAATTCATCTTTTACAACAGAAGCGGTAAGACCTGCGGCACTGGAACTTTTACCAGATGTGAAGCGTGCTTTGGGTGCTATTTTTTCAATGCGTTTTAATAGTTGACTTTTTCCGCTGCCCGGGTCTCCAATTAAAAGGATATGCATATCTCCTCTTGTTACCACACTATCTGAACGTTCTTTTTTGCAGCCGCCCGCTAATTGTAATACGAGTGCTTCTTTCACTTTTTCATGTCCATAGATAGAAGGAGCTAGACTATTGGCAATTGTTTGGAGAGGGTTTGAACCACGAGCAATTCTTTTTATTTCTTCCATTTCTTGTTCTGTTATTGTGAGATTTAATTCATCATCTTGGCGCGATTCAACAAAATTGGCTTCTAGAATTAAGTCATATTTGGTTGATTGTCCACCAGTTTTTAATGTTACTGGAACTTCAGTTACCCATCCACCTACCTTTGCTCTCGTTCCGGGAGAGCTTTTACGTTCGGTTATTGCTGATACCAAATCATCCTTTAGAAAGACGTTAATTCTTTTTGGTTGTGAGCCGTCGAGATCATCAGGAGATTCTTCTAAGACCAGGCCTTGACCATCTACTAGTTCTTTGCTTATTTCTTTGAATTTCCCTTTACGTCCACAGGAACATCTGCTCGGTTCTTTGTATTTTTTATCTAGTTGGAGGACATGAAAAATACTTCCACAAGAAGGACATTCAAACTTCGCGGCAGTAACATGTGGTCGCACGTCTGTTTTTTGGCGGACAATTCCCTCCATCCAAATAAATTTGGTTAGGTGTTTTGATCTCACTTCACTTATTTTTACTTTTTGGGTTTGAGGTAAGTTTTTTATTCTTAGCGCGAACTTTGTTACTTTTTTCGGAAGCTCAAATTCTCGTACTGCAATTTCGGCTGCTTTTAATAATTCTTCTGGCTGTTCTAAAATTTCATCACATATTTCTGTACTAAATTTAATTAATAAATTGAAATCAACAATGAGTGAAATTTCTCCTTTTCGTACTGCTTCTTGAAGTTCTGGGTAGTAATTCTGTTCGATAAAGTCCCGAAAAATGCGTACTTGTTCTTCTACTTCCATAGGTGTTATTTTGGGTTAATTATAATACAGTATTTGTTGGGTTTGTTGAATATTGTTGTATATTTATGCACAATTACTATTAGTAAATGTGTAATTTTAACCACCTATGTTTGACACATTTAGTATATATAAATGGTTCTGTACTAGAGTAGTTATACTTCGTTGTTTATTAAAAATGAGTTTAGCTTTATATTACAATAAAAAATAATTTGTCTACTTTGCCAGCACCTTTTTTAAGTTTTCAATGAGTTTATCAGTTGCATCATTGACTTCTGTTTCTGTTTTTGTTCCCGTACATACAATTTTACCGTTGCTAAATAAAAGGAAGGTAGCGTTCGTTCCTTTCAATTTATGCACAAGACCGGGAAATTGTTCTGGCTCGTATTCAGTGTTTGGTAATTTGATTCCAAGGACGTTTAAATTTAAATCCATTCCAATTGATCCTGAGGCAACAATGTTTTGCACTGTTATTATTGGTTTTATTGTGACGTTAATATCCAATTTTTTTAAACTTTTTATTATACTTTGAATGGATTTGTCTACATCTTCCATGGTTCTTGCGCCGGTGCAAACGACTTTTCCTGATGAGAAAATAAGAGCTGATGTTTTTGGTTCTTTTATTCGTAGTACAAGACCAGGGAATTGTTCTGGGTTATATTCTGTATTGGGCAGGGTTGCTGCCATTTTTTCAAGAGGTATATCTTTTTCTAAGGCAGTTGATACTACAATATTTACTATTCGAATACTTTTTTGATTTTTAGCCACGTAAATCCCCCCTCGGACTTGTTTACTGTTATTTTTGTTTATAAATGGTGTGGGGGTTTTTAAAGGTTCCTTTTTAAATGTAGTCGAGAGAGGTTAGAATGGGGTGTTTATATAGGATTGGGATGGTTCTAGGATGTATTTTAACTGTATTTACACTTTTTTAATCTTGTTTTAGTGATAATTTTATAAATCACTCTATGCGGAAAACTCTATGCGGTATTTATTGATACGATATGGGGAAATTTTTCTGAAGGGGAAAAATCAATATCAGTTTTTAGCCACTCTTGTTCGCAATATTAGGTCACTTACTGGTTATGAAGCGAAGTGTATTCAAAGTCGTGTTATTATGGATTACTTTTCTGATCATATACATCTTAGACGAGTCTTTGGACTTGGGTCGTATTCTATTTGTGAAAAAGTTCCTCAGGTACGGGAGGCTATTTGTGCAAAGGCACTGGAGATATTATCTTCTCGTGTTGGTACGTTTCGAGTCGAAACAAAACGTTCGGATAAACGGTTTCCGCTTACCTCACTTGAAACTAATCGTGTGGTTGGAGAATATATTGAAAGTAATACTACCCTTACGTTTTCTCTTAAGAATCCTGATGTTGTCTTGTTTATTGAGATTAATGAAGCGGGGGCTTTTTTATTTACTGAATCCTTTTTGTGTTGCGGGGGGTTACCAGTTGGATGTGAAGGACGAGTAGGAGTGTTACTTGAGGATGAGTATAGTACGCTTGCAGGGGTTAGTGTTATGCGACGAGGGTGTGGTGTGTTTGCACTTACAGTTGGTTCTTCCTCTAAAGTTGACATTTCCTTATTGCAAAAGTTTAGTCCTGTTCATCTTCAAATTTATCATTTTGATAATTGGCTATTAGTTGATGATTTTATGATGGAAAATAAGTTATCTTCTCTTGTTTGTTCTTCACAAAATTTGGTTGTCAGGTCATATCCGTGTTCAAGTGTTGTTTTGCATCCCCTTGTGTGTGAAACTGAAATGGCTCTTCATCTATTGAAGGAGAAGTATGAGTCTCTTTAATTCTTTAATTTCCTATATATTTAGAGTATAGTGATAATGCTTCTTTTTTTGAATTTGCTTTTATAAGGACGCGTCCATCTTGGAATAATGTGATGTTCTCTATTGATATAGAAACAGAATCTTCTTTGAAATCTGTTTGGTTTTTCCATAGTGTTCTCTTTTTAGCAAAATTGTCTGTGGTCCAATTTTGCGCGTGTATTTGGAATCGTCCCGTTGCACAAAATTGTGATATGGGTGTTTCAGTTTTAATTAAATAAGGATATTTTTTTGTGCATGTTGGACATGTTTTTGATTGTTTAATATGTAATAACTTTGTTTGTAGAGTCCTTAGTGATATGTGCGTTAAGTTTGATTTAGGTTGGTTGTTTTTGCTGAGGATTTGTATAGCCAGTTGTGTTTGAAGCGTGGCTACAAGCACAGTTGTTGTACTTAATACACCACTAAGGTCACATGTTTCGAGTTCTGCCGGTTTTAAGAAACAAGATAAACACGGTTGGTTATTTGCGGGATAAATTGGCATAACATAGCCCTGATCTTTTAAGGCTGCACCATAAATCCAAGGTATGTTGTTTTTTTTAGCATAGTCGTTTATGAGAAAACGAGTGGTGAGGTTATCCGTTGCATCGATTATTATATCGTGCTGTTTTAGAAGAGTAATGTTTGAGGTGTCAAGATGCAGAGCATGTGTTGTTATTTCTATCTCGGAGTTTATTTTTTGTAGGTGTTCTTTTATTGCGTGTGCTTTTGTTTTTCCCACATCTTGCTCTGTATAGAGTAATTGACGTTGGAGGTTGCTTAATTCTATAATATCTCGATCAATAATGGTGAGGGTGCTAATACCTGCTCTTGCGAGTAGTTCAGCTGATACTGTTCCTAGTGCACCGGCACCTACAATTACTACTTTTGCTTTTTGGAGTTTATTTTGTGCGTCTTTTCCTAGTACTAATTCCTGCCGGCGATATCTGTTTTGATTTTTCTTTCCCATGCGATTTTTCCTTTTTGTGTTTCTTTATGTTAAGAAGTGCGTTTACTATTTTACAGGCATTGCAGATTGGTTGATTTGCGGGTTCGCCACACTTTGTGCACTTTTGGATCGTTTTTTCTTTCCCCATTTCTCGTTCACGCACGAGAGGCATGATGTCAAGGAAGCTGTTAATAATACCTTGTTTTATTCCGGGATATTTTGATTCGGCATCGTTTAACATATCACGTATGTAGGCTCGCAATCCTTCATTTGCATTTGGACATTCAATAAATTCTATTTTGAAATTCTTTAATAAAGCATAGAGTCTGGTTTCTTTTTCTGTGCAAAAATACAATGGTTTTACACGCTGGGCAAAAAACTCATGTTCTTCGATACCACTTTTTGGTCCGATGTGGGCAGTGAGTGTGGTGTTGGCTTTGAATAGATTCATTACAATTACTTGAGATTCATCGTCTAAATTATGACCAGTTACAACTTTGGTTGCACCATGCCGTCGTGCGTATTTATTGAGCATATATCTCCTCCACACACCGCATATGTTGCATGGTTTTTTCTTTTCGAACTCTTTTATTTTAGGAACAGCTTGGTCCAGGGTGTAGCCAAATTCGTCTTTGGCCTTTACAATGTGTAGAAGTATTTTATGTTCTTTACAAAATTTTTTTAAGTCGTCAAGTGTCGTTTTTCTATATCCTTTAATGCCTTCGTCCACTGCTAAGGCAAATAGTTTTGATGGTGATTGATGTTTTTCGATGTATTTTTTTGTTAGATAGAGAACAGTAAGCGAGTCTTTCCCTCCGGATGCGGCCACGCAGATGACATCTGATCGTTCAAGAAGTTGGTATTTGTTGATGGTTTTTTCGACCTTTTCTTCAAAGTAGGCAAGGAAGTGAGTATGACATAACCCCCCATGCTGTAAATTAATTACACCTTTTTTTGCGCACTTGGTGCAGAGCATGTTTAGCCCCCACTAATGACACTGAGAATTTCAAGTTTGTCTTCTGCAGTTATCTTTTCATCTTCGGTTATAACTTCGTTGTTTCTGGCAATCAAGACAGTTTCAGGGTTGATTTTGAGCTCTTTTAGGAGTGCTCCCACTGTTTTAGCGTTAGTGGTGATGTGTTTAGTACTGTTGTCTTTTTCAAAGTGTAGCTGGACCATAGTATTTCAATCTATATTTTATAGGGCTGTTTATAAGTTTTCGGAATGTTTTTTAAGCTTGGAGTGTTTTTTTTAGGTTATGGACGCGTATTTTTTGTGTGCACCAAGTCGGGAACTTGAAGAGTTGTCTATTCGGTTTGGTTATACGAAAGCACTGTTTTTGGATCGTGATTTTGTGTATTCCGAATTAGAGTCACTTAAAGATGCGCAAAAATTAGTTAGTCGTGCTCGTGCTCTTCGCGTTTCAAGTGTGGGGCGGGTTGTTACGGATTGTGTTCGTGAAGTTGTTGAGAAGTCTTCTGTTACAGTTATTGTTGGACTTGAAGGAGTAGCTCCTAAAGATAGTTTACACCAAGTTCGAGGAGGACTTGATCAAGTACTTGGACCACTGCTATTTTCACATCAGGTTAGTGTGATGTTTTCGTTAGGGGATGTGTTGCTTGCTCCTAGTGCTCAACTTATATCTCGGATGAGATTTAATTTGATGGTTTGTACGAAGTATAAAGTTGATGTTACTATTTCTTGTTTGTGCAGTTCAAAGTATGATCTACGGTCCGTTTCTGATGTGGAAGCGTTTTTTAGGGTTGTTCGGAAAAAGTAAGTTCTTTATCTGTTCCATAATCATTAAATACTCCTTAGTAGTGGTTCTTATTATGAAATACGTTCCTCTTGCTGTATTACTTGCTGGTTGTGGCAGTTCTTCGAGTCCTGTAGATCAGATTGATTCTTCTTGTAAGGGCAATCGTATGT
>CAYJTE010000034.1:0-8336 GCA_964372965.1 uncultured Methanosarcinales archaeon | reverse complement strand
GAACGGGTACTGTCTCTTATTCCTGATTTTTCAAATCCTGTTATGCGTTTGGAACAGTATGTCACTCCATCATCTATTACTGCGTCTTTTTTGTGGGATATGGCGATGCGAGATGAAATCCAAGGAAAAACTGTTCTCGATCCTGGATGTGGTCCTGGAATTTTGGGACTTGGGTGTTTATTACTTGGTGCATCAAAAGTGTATTTTGTGGATATTGATTCTGCATCTATTGAAATTGCGAGAAAACAATATGAAAGGTTATCTGAAGAGTTTGAACTTGGTGATGTTGAGTTTGTGGTTGGATCTATTTCAATATTTTCTACAAAGGTTGATCTCGTGGTACAAAATCCACCGTTTGGAACCAAGATTAAGCATGCTGATAAGTTATTTTTAGAAAAGGCGTTTAAGTGTGCTCCAGTGGTGTATAGTTTTCATAAAACGAGTACGCCAAAATTTGTGGAGTCTATTGCGTCTGCTTTTGGATTTACGGCTGTTCTTGTTCATCGCTACGCTTTTCCATTACGGGCACAGTTTGCGTTTCATACAAAGAAGATTGAAAGAGTAGATGTAAGTTTATGGAAGTTTGAGAAGGTTTTTTTCCCCAGTGATACTTCAAGTGTGGTATGAGAAGTTTTTAATCTCTAAAGATAGTTGTTGAAGAAGTAAAATAATCCCCTCTCCCGGACATTCGCAATATTGATCGATTTTTTATCGGGCAATACTATTTGAACCGGGGATCACTCGGTCTCGGCTGATTGTGTTTCATCCAAGCATCCAAGATGCCAATCGCACAATATGCTACAGCCGAGGGTTCTAGCCGCTAAACTAAGAGGGGACTGTGGAATAGGTTTCGTGAGGAATTTATAAAGCTTTTTGTAGTGTGAGGGGTTTCAAGAAATGATTGTTTTTTGGGTAGCAAGGATTGCTTTTTGAGTAGCAAGGATTGCTTTTTGAGTGTCTTTTACGGAAATGTTTTTAATTGGGTCTTATTTATACCTATCATGGGAATTATTCGGAGAGTTATTGTTGGTATTATTGCGCTGGTGGTTATTATCGTTGCACTTGTGATTTTGTTCAATCTGTTTTTAATTGCTATTATTGGTGCTATTGTTATTGCTATTGTTGCGGTGATTGTTGGGTTGTTTCGACGTATGCAACGTTCAAAATTTCGAAAAACGATGGATGAAACTCGTGGCGATGCGGTGAAAAAGGCTGGTCCGGTTCTTGATGTTGATTATAAAGTGAAAAGTAAGTAAAGTTTAAGTATTCATTTGTATTCCCTGTTTTGTTTGGTGCTTGTGTTTAGTTCAATTGGTTCGGTTGTTTATGTTGCTTGTGCGGGGTTGGTTAGATGGGGTTTACTATTGTTGTTAATTGTAAGCAATATCCTGAAGTTATGGGACATAAAGTGGTAGATTTTTGTTATTCTCTCTCGCGTGTATCTGGGGTTATTGTTATTCCAAGTATTCCTATGCTGGGGGCGGTGTGTGATACTTTACCTGGTCGGGTGTGTGCGCCTCATGCGGATGTGGTTTTAAGTGGCGCGTATACGGGGTATGTAAGTCCTTTTGAACTTGCAAAATTAGGAATTCGATATGTTCTTTTGAATCATAGTGAGCATCGATTGAAATTTGATGTTCTGGTTAAAACAGTTAAGATTTGTCTTTCTTTTCGTCTGAGAGTTATTGTGTGTGCACAGAGTGTATCTGAAGTGGAGCGTTTTTCTCGGTTAGGGGTTTATGCGGTGGCGTTTGAACCCAAGGAATTGATTGGTACCAATGTGTCGGTTGTGGCAAAACATGCTCCTTCTGTTGTTAAGTCGGTTGAGACTTGTTCGAAGAGATATGTTAAGTTGTTTATTGGTGCAGGTGTGCATGATACATCTGATGTATGCGGGGCGAAGAGGTTAGGTGCTCATGGTGTTCTTTTGAGTCATGCGATAGTTAAATCTCGTGATCCTTTGAAAAAAATTAAGGATTTGATGAGGTAATTTCTTCTGTTGTATTTGTAATATGTTTGTGTGTTGAATTTGTGTTTTGAGGTTTCTTTTATTGTACTTGGATGGTGAATGGTTGGGTTCGGCCATATTGTAAAGGTGGTGTTCCACTCATTATTACTTTGGCTTTGTAAACATATTCACCTTTTGGTGCATTCTTTGCGATGTTTATAGAGATTCCTTCTTTGCTGTAGGCACCGGTTTCTAAGTCAAATGGGTCGGTATTGTAGAGTAACCATTCCCCCGGGTTGATGTTGAAAATCTCTTCCAGTTCTTCTGTGGTTTGGTACATCTCCCCTGCGGTATTTATCATACGATCAAATTCGATTGTGATTGTAAATGAGCTAGTTTCCGAATTGGTATTACGTATGCCTATTCCTAAGATAGTGCTATCTCCTGCTCCTATAATTTTGGTTTGGATTGGCATGGCTGTTTGGCGACCTTCATTAATTAAGATTCGTTCGATTTCTTCTTGGGTTTGGGCGTCAAGGTCGCTTTCAATATCTGTTGCGGATCCTACAAATTTGTAAAGTAGGGTTACTCCGCCTCCTACAATAACAAGTGAGAGAATGATAACGACGAGCATGTTCATTGATAGCTCAACTGCTCCTTTGTGGTTGAGTGTTCTTGGTTCCATTGGCTTCTTTTTTGTTGTTTTGTTTAGATATGTGTTCATGTTGGTTGTCTTAGTATGGTACATAATATTTATAAATTAAGTGTACTACTTGATGGTTATGTCATCACTTGGAAGCTTAGGCTCTCTTACACGTATTGTTTCTTTAGTCTCTACGGTGGCGGTATCTGGCTGTGGTGACTCTAAAAATACTTCTTCTGTATCTGATTCATCTTCTTGTAAGGTTGATTCTGATTGTTCTGGTGAAGCTTTGTGTGTTTCTGGTGTGTGTGAGAATGCTGAAGTTCCGGAATTGGAATCTCTTGTTGTGCGGTCAGGAGTTACGGATTCCGCTGGTGCTGTTTTACTTGATTCTCTTCCTGTTTCGGTTAAATCATCGGGTGTTGGGGTTGAATCTGCTAGTGTATGGTCAATTTCAAATGGAAGACGAACTGAAGTTATTACGGTTGGTTCGCGTGAATATATGCCTTCACGTGTGATGGTTGAGACTTCTTCTGGTACTGAGGTTGTTTCATCTGGTCTTGGTACTTGGAGTCAAAGTTTATCATCTTCAGTTGATGTGGTGCTTGATAGAATTTCTGAAGGTGGCAAGTTGTATGATATTTTGTCTGATGCGCCACGCGGATCGCTTCTCTCAGATGAGAGGTATGTTACTCGTGTGTGTATGACTCGGGATCAGATTGAGACTTCTGTCTTTGAGGTCCCTTCGAGTATTTTAGAGTGGGTTGGTATTGGAAGTAAAGTCTCTGCTATTGCGGGACATTTTGGGTCGTTTAAAAGTCTCTTTTTTGATATTTTAATTCCAGAGTTGAAAGATTATGGAAATGCGCGTGGGTATGTGGTTGCTATTCCAAAAGTTCAAGATGTGTTTTTAGGAGATGATTTCATCTTTGATTCTTCTACTCATCTTTTGTATGGTGTGCCTCTTGAGGAGCTCGGTGATCAAATGCGAAAGATGCCGTACTGGAGAGTTGAAGGTGTGTGTGATCCTAGTGAGTCTCGTGCGTGTACATATACTCCAGGAAAAGTGTGTTTGGGTGATATTATCTTTTTACAAGATGCGTGTGGTACTCAAACTGAAGTTTCTCGATGTGGTGAGGAGGAGTTTTGTTACTCTGGTAAATGTCGGTCAGTTGATGATGAAGGTGTACCAGAGTGTGCCAGATCTGATGAAGCTCCTCGTGATTTGTATTGTGTTCAGGGTCGGATATTTGGGATTGATGCGTGTGGGTTGCAAACGGTAGTTGATGATTGTTATTCTCGGAGGGATACTGATAATCGGACTTATCTTTGTTCTGAAGGGCGGTGTGTGAAGCGTGGATCTGATAGTTCTTGTACTCTTGTAGAGGTAGTGTGCTCTGGGGATTTTGTGGTATCTCGTGATTCTTGCGGTAATTCGCGTGTTGATGAAACTTGTTCTGACCCTTTGTATTGTAATTCTGGCAGATGTGTTGCTCGTGTTGGTGTTGAAGTGCAAGATGGTATCGATAATAACGGTGATGGTCGAATTGATGAAGGTTTTGTGAACTCTGGTGATGTTCAAGTTACTCTTTCATGGGATTCAGCAGCTGATTTGGATGTGCTGGTGTATAGCCCGGATGGGTGTCAAATTTCGTGGGAACTTCCCGTTTGTGGTGGTGGGCAGTTAGATTTGGATTCACGACGTGAGTGTAGGGGGGATAGACGCATTGAAAATGTATTTTATTCTGCTCCTCCTGTTGGTCAATATACTGTGATGGTTAATAGTTATGATGCATGCTCCGGGCCTTTGAGTGTTCCGTACAGGGTGAGTGTCTCGGTACGTGGTGTGGTGCAAATGTATGAGGGGTTAGTGGGTCTTGACGGACGAGTTGAGGTGACAAGATTTAGGTATTAAGTGATTAATCTATAAGGTATTTCTTCCCATATAGTTGTTCTTTGGGTTTTTCATACTTCTTTTTAGAAAATACTATCTTTATATTGGTGACTTTTGAAAAGTGCTTATTAGAATTTTTTTGAAAAAGTTAATAAAAATAAAATTTATTTCCAGATTTCGTATTCTTTTACTATTAAAAGCAGGAATAGTATTAACAGTACGGCTCCTGCGATCATATACCATAATCCGGAGGTGATGGTTGCGTCTGCAAGCGATTTATACATTCCCCAACCCATGACGATGAATCCGAGCCAGAGGAATTTGTCAAGTACTAATTTCATTATTTCAAATTCTTGATCTTCGGTTAGTTTTCGTTTGTAATTTTTGCCGAATGTTTTGAATCTTTGTGTATGTTTTGCCATGAGTTTTACCTTTTTTGATTTTTATTTAGCTTACTCTTACAAAGAATGTTGTTGAGTCGTATGCGGTACACCCTCCTTCATTTCCAGTTATACAATCTGAATTTAGTGGTGCATTTAAAACTTTGACTTGGTATAGATAGTTCCCGGATGCACTTCCTGTTGTGGTGATAGTAATTGGTATAACGTCTCCATCAGTTGGTGAGAGTTCCTTATCTACTAGTTCATTGTAAAAAAATGTTACTTCATTTGGCATATCAGCTTTATCACCTGCTGTTCCATCAATGTTTTGTTTCTTCATTGCAATAATATTAATCCCAAATGTGGCAGTTGCTGTGCCTGTGTTTACTACTCCAATATTAACTACTTTTGTGTCGCCACGTTCCATTATGACTTCACGGTCAACAGATAACTTTTTTCCAGAACTTCTCATATTTTCTAAAATTTGGTCTTTTATTTGACTTGATACTTGTGTTGATGTATCCGAAAAACTTTTGAATTTTTCTTTAACGAATCCTAGTCCTAGTCCTAGAACAGTAAAGGCTATTACAACTACGACAATTGCTTCAATTGATAGATTGAGTGATGCTTTTTTGGAAAATCTTCGTGGAAATATCATCTGCATACCTCTTTTTATGTTACTTTATTGCTCATTATGTTACTTTTGTGTTAATTGATTATTTTTGGCTATAAAAAGGTTTCGATTAGGTATTTTGAAGTATATGTGTATTAGGTAAAATAGGGATATTAGTGTAGAGTTATGCTTGATGGTTCGGAAAATGAATAAATAAACAATTGTATGTTTGAGCCTAATTCATAAAATCAATTCCAAGCTCATTTGACATTTTAGCTTTACGGTTGTCTTGATGGGAGTTCACTTCACCAAAGATGTGTTCGGACCTAACACCGGTTATGATTATCATGGTTCTCACTGTTCGCTCTAAGTCTTTGTAGATTTGGGCGCCCCAGATGATTTTGGCCTTCTTGTGCAGTCGTTTACTGATCGTCTCTACAATTTGACGTGATTCGTCAAGAGTGAGGTTTTCTCCGCCGGAGATGTTGATTAAGGCTCCGGTAGCATTGGAGACGTCGATGTCGATTAACGGATTTTCGAGAGCTTTAGTGACGGATTCCATAGCTCGATTTTCTCCGTCTGATTCACCTACTCCTATCATGGCTGTTCCACCTTCACTCATGATGGTTTTCACATCAGCAAAGTCTAAGTTTACGAGTCCCGTTTTTGTTACGAGTTCAGCGATTCCTTTTACGGAGTTGGTTAGGATTTCATCAGCGACTTTAAAGGCGGTTTGAAGTGGTAAGTGTGGGGCGAGTTCTAAGAGTTTTTCGTTGGGAATAACGATTAGTGTATTGACGTTTTGTTCGAGTTTTTCAAGTCCAATCATAGCGTTTTCGAAACGATGTGACCCTTCCATGCTAAATGGCATGGTGACAATGGCAACAGTTAGGATGTTCATTTTTCGTGCGATATGCGCAACGTATGGGGCTGAACCGGTTCCTGTTCCTCCTCCAAGTCCGCAAGTTATGAAAATTAAGTCTGATCCCTCTACTAATTTTTTAATATCATGTTCACTTTCTTTGGCTGATTCTTCTCCAATTTTGGGGTTGGAGCCTGCGCCGAGTCCATGGGTTAATTCTTTTCCGATGAGAAGCTTTTTGTCAGATGTGGTATAAAGAAGGTCTTGCGCATCGGTGTTAATAGCGATGGTTTCAACTCCTTTAATTCCTACTTCGGAGATTCGGTTAATAGTATTATTCCCGCCACCACCGCAGCCTATTACTTTAATTCGAGTTTTTTGAGATGCGATTAAGCGTTCGAGTTCTTCGTCAATTTCGACGGTTGCTTTACCACGAACCATTTCAGAAGTTGTCATGCCTCTTTTGAGCACTTGTCTGTCATCAATATATGTGTCCATCTTCGAGCCTCTCTTGGGTTTGTTTGAGGGGGTTTTGTTTATAAGGTTTATTGCGGTGGAGTAGGGGTTTTGATATATATTTTGTCGTCTATTTTCGAGAAAACACCCCAGTAATTGTTTATTAAATAATCACTCCCTTACATAAACATCGTTAATGATGTTTATATGTTTGTGAGTCTTATCTTATTTCTTGTTTGTGAGTCTTATCTTATTTCTTCTTTTTGATCATCAATCACTTTTATTATTTTATAATCATACATCACCTTTTTTCCAGCCAAATAGTGATTAAAATTCACAATGATTCTACCACTTGCCGTACTGTTTACTATCCCTAACTCACCATCAATAATTACTTGAAGTCCAGGATATGGCTGTATTTTGTGTTCACGGAATGTATCAGCAGGAACAATTTTTATTTTTTTTATATCTCGTTTTCCAAACGCATTTTCCGCAGGAATAACTATATGATACAACTGTCCTACTTCTTTTCCTATTAAATCATCATCAAGCCCAGAGATAACCTCGCGCCACCCAACATGAATAATTTTAGTTTGATATTTTGCCCGAGGATTAAAAATACCACTTTGTTTAGCTACATCCAGATTCGTTGTATCAAATACTTTTCCATCCTCAAGTCTTCCGGTGTATTCAAGTTCGATTGTGGTCCCCTTTATAATTGCCATATTTCTTTTTTTGATATTTTAGGTTTAAATTTTTTGTTTTATAATAGTCATAATAATAATCATTTAATACTATTTTTACTGTTTAATAAACTCTACTGTTTAATAATAGTCATAATAATAATCATTTAATACTATTTTTACTGTTTAATAAACTCTACTGTTTAATATATTCTATGATCTGGTCAGCTGCTTCTCTAATGGTGATTGAGGTGGTGTCAATTATAAGATCGTAGTGTTGCGGGTCGGTGTAGTCAATATGATACAAATTTTTGTATCTGTTTGCGTCTGCTTGTTGTCGTTTTTCTGTTTCAATTGTTACTTCCTCGAGGCTTTTTGTTGATCCTTCATTTCGCTCTTTATTTTTTGTTGGATCTTGCAGGTCATTATAGATTCTGTGTGCTCCTACTTTGGATGAGACAGTGATTAAAATTTTGAGTGATTTTGGCAGAAAATGAAATTGTATTCGTCCTTCAACTATTATAATTTTATCTGGTGCGTCCCTTGATTGTGCAAGGGTAAATATTTCTCTATCCAGGTCTTGATCTATTTTTTGGTTTGTTTCAGCGAGTTTGGTTAGTTGCTGAAGGGTCATATGTTGTTCTTTGGCTTTTTTTCGCATGAGTTCACCTGCGTAGAGCCGTTCGCCACCAAGTTCTTTCTCTAATATTTTAGCAATACTGCTTTTGCCGGCCCCTGGTGTTCCGGAAATAGTTATGATCATGTTGATTTTGGTAGAGTTATATTGCTTATATGGTTTTTGATGGTTGGTTTGTTATTTATGTTATTGTACTAATATTGTAACTATAAATATGGTA
>CAYJTE010000033.1:6811-8344 GCA_964372965.1 uncultured Methanosarcinales archaeon | reverse complement strand
ATTAAAAATAGAAAGAAGGTCGAGCCTTCTTGCGGTCTCAACGAGATTTTCTACAGAGCTGTAAAAACATAAACGTTTAAATATCCCCATTCTTTAATATATACTACTTCCACATCAACCACGCTCAAAAGAGGCATACTATGGCTAAATCCACAAAATCACCAAAATCTCATAAAGTATCACATTCAACCAAGAAATATTCAAAAGTTCAAGATCCAACCAACAAGGCCACAACAAATAACTTTGGAGCCAGATGGGGATGGCACGCCGTACCATTAAAAGGGTCCTTCATGGCATTTTCTATGATTGGATTTCTCGCAAGTATCTACTTAATCTACCCTTACAGCCTCAATTGGGGAGTCTCCTTCATGCTGCTGTTCATAATAATGTTCATCGCATCATTAATTTCTATGACCAAAGCTCCCGTCGTTGAGCAGTGAATTTACACCCCCCACTCCACTTACTCCCAGAGCTAAACAGAAAAAATCAACCCCCTCCATGACCACAAAGTCCCCTACTGTAAATTGGACGTATCCACATCCAAACAAAGCTTTACCCAAAATTGAAGCATTCGCTCTTTCAGTTATTTCTATACTCATTTTCCTCTTAACTTATTTCAACCTCAAAAGTATTGTGTATTCACTCTGTTTTACTCTTCTCTATATTGGATTCTATCTTCTTAGCTCCTACAGCATAAAACATATTCTCAACTCAGAGCAAACATACACCATAACCACTAAACAAGTGGAAATTAAATCAGATTCCCGGTTCGCAAAAAAATACACACAATTTAACTTAAAAGACATCATTCATCACAAACTTGATAGGACATTTCTAGGTGGTTATTTACTAACGGATACCAAAAAACATCTCCTCTTTTTCAGCACAAAATCAGAGTTAAATAAGTACGAAGAATTTCTCAAAAAACATCATCCCCAATTGTATGTAAAAAGTAATATCGATCATGTACCTAAATTCAAAAAAAGAGTCAGCAAATAAGGTAAACAAGCAGACTACTCAAAATATAACCTCTCTAGCTATCAAGGTTCAATTCTTCGAGTCAAACTTTTCTTTGGCCATACCTTCTTTCCAATACACCGCATGCGATGCTCGCTTCTCAAAGAGCGCAATAGCCAGAGACGCCGCATTTTCATCAGTATTAATACCATATCGAATCGCTACACTCTTCGCATCTGAGATACACTCTGTAAGCAGTCGAATATTCTCTCGTCGGCATTCATCCTCAACTGCCGTTTCTTCTTCATCCGATAACGTCACTTCTTCCCATATCGGAAAATTACTCCCTGGTATTTGCCGCGGAAACGTCTTTGAAAATCCCATATTTTTTCCTCCAATCATGTACTCCATTCCTCCATCTATCTGATCACCTTCATCTGTCTGATCACCTTCATCTGTCTGATCACCTCCATCTGTCTGATCACCTCCATCTGTCTGATCTCCTCCATCTATCTGATCTCCTCCATCTGTCTGATCTTCTCCATCTGTCTGATCTCCTCCATTTGTCTCATTACC
>CAYJTE010000033.1:0-6711 GCA_964372965.1 uncultured Methanosarcinales archaeon | reverse complement strand
CTCCATCTGTCTGATCTTCTCCATCTGTCTGATCTCCTCCATTTGTCTCATTACCTTCATTTGTCTCATTACCCTTATTGTCTCATCACTCCTCGATTCATATCCTTTTTCTTTAATCGGAGCGCGTCCCGCAAACTTACAAAATATTCCGACTTTCGCAAACTAGCAAGGCGCTCAACAATAAGTTCCGGAGTTGAGTTTGCAAGTTTCCCCATAACTGGATTATGGCACACAATAAGATTCATATCCGAGTCGAGTCCCGTTGCCGCAATCCCATCTACTCGAGCCCCAACTGGTAATTCAGATATAATCTCCTCCCCCAAATGCGTTGCAACAACAATATAACACTGCTTTGACATAAAATATGTACATGTTGACGCAATAATGTGCGCCGCAACACCTGGCTCTGTCACTGCTTCCATCTCATCTGCTAAAATCAAAACCCTTTTTCCCCCTTTTATACGTGATAGTTCCGTAAGCATCGTCTCAAACGCTCCTTTACTTGTTGATCCCTTATTTTTCGCAAAATAATAAATAGATTCAATTGAACACACCTGCACCTCTCCTAAAATAGGTAATCCCATCTGCGAGAGCCCAACCACCTGTACTAAATGCTCAAGAAGTGTTGTTTTTCCTCCGCTATTAGCACCAGTCAAAATAGAACATTTAGTTTCAGGGCTCAAAGAAAAAGTAATCGGTTCCGGCCTCTCAAGCAATAAATTCGACACCTTCACCAACTCAATAGCTTCTCCATATGTAGGCCAAACATATCTATCTTGGTTCTCATCAATTGCCAGTGATCTAAAAATACCACAAACCAAATCAACATAAATCAACAGAGATTCTATCTTGGCAATGTGACTTGGAACTCGTTGCAACACACCCGCCTGTTGCTTCAACTGAGTAACGAACCGCGTCGTTTCAGACAAACGTGACACCTCAAGCATCTTTGCCATTTCCCGCTCATCAACCCGTATTGGAAAACCAGACTCAAAAAGCACTCGAGAGTACCCGCTCTCAGAAATAACCCTACGTACAATATCTTCAACTTCTCTCGGAACACCTCTAACAGACAGAGCCGTAATCAAACTCTCTCCTGAGAGTGTAAGCATCTTCAACTCCTCACGAACAACCACATTCATTCGTCCACACACTTCATCTAATTCTTTTTTGGACATACATTTTTGATTTTGTATAGATTCAAAAATACGAAGTGCACCCTGCAGCTCATCTAGAATAGCGCTAATACCCTCATCAAATTGTGATATTAGTCCTTTGTTTTCCATTAAAATTCCAATAGTGTGTGACCACCCCGATAGGAGCTCTACAAATTGCTCGCTATATACATTTTGTTCTGTCACTTCAAAAAATCCTTCTTTATCTGAAAGCCACCCACATACCTCATCTCCCCGAATTCCATAAATCACCTCATATCGATCTACACCTCGCGCTTCAGTTTTACTCGAAATGAGTATTACAGGAATTCCTCGCACCCTTAGACGCATAGATAACCTCTCATCACTCACAGCCACAATCGCTTTGTACGGCAGACGAAACAAAATTTTCGGTTCCTTCAGCATTTTCAAAAACGTTCCATCAACTCGTGGCACATTCTTCCAAAAAGACGTTCGCCATGCGACCCTTTCCAAATTTCCATCCGGCTCAAACAGATCTAAGACTTCTTTAGTAGATCCAAACATAAAATTCAAACTGAGTGTATCTTTAACCTTCCTCCATACCGCACGTGCCTCCTTTGTCTTAAAAATAGAATCGTATTTTTGTACAATATCAGCTTTACCAAACAGTGTAATGTGGTACGTAGAAATAAATTTCAACACTTCCGGATCCATATCTCTTCCAGAAGAAGCACCCTTTAAAATAATTTAGGGAGTAGAAGTCAAAACCAAGCAATGACAAAGCACATCCCCCAAACTAATCATTATCTACTCGAGGAGCCAGAATAAAACTCATCATCAACCGATCCGTCACTTTATAATCAATTCGCAGTGGATAATCCGTACTAAACTGCACCATCGCCGTTTCAGACAATTTAGACCCCGCCGACATTTTTTTCAAATATTCAAGTGAATATTTCGCTTTATATTTATCAGTACCCTTCGCAGTAATTACCACTACATCATTAGCCTTAATTTCAATAAGTGCTTTTGACATATCTCCTTCTGCTTTAATGAGAAGTACATTTTTCTCACCAAGAACGGTCACTGATTCACCAACAACAGATACATCATCAATAGCATCAACCAGCATTGAAGAAGGAAGCAAGAGCGAATATTGAAATTGTAACTCTGGAACTCGTTGTTCCTTATCATCTAATTCTAAAATAGGAATACTAAACGATCGAACAGTATTACTTTTTAACACCACCGTTAATTTTCCATCATCCGATGTTTCAAGTGAAAGAACATCCTCTCCCCTTGCTCGTCGAAGAATCTGTTTCAAACTATTCAAATTAATCGCGATCGTCTCTTGTTTTTCAACTTTATATTCTGCAAAGCAACTCGCAAGGAGTTTGAACACCACCATCGCCACATTAGCTTGATCCATAGCCACTAATTCAAGACCATCTTTGGACGCCTTAAACTTGGCTTCAACCACCATTTCCGAAATAATACCAATACTATCTTTGAAAAATCGTGGCTCAGATAGGACAAGTTTCATGTGATTCTCACATCAAACCTCATTTATAAGGATTGTTGTAACAAAAATACACTGTTTGAGAGAAGGCATAAAATGTCCCACCCGGGCGATCAAAAATGATACCCTCACAAAAAGTATCAAGAGAAAATCAGAAAAGATAAAAATTACTCAGGAACTTTAAACCGCTGCCCATCTTTCATAACATGAGTATTTTTAAATCCCAAACTATCCGCCAGTTCAGCCAGCATTTTAGCCTTATCTTCACCCGCATGTGCCGGAATAATATGTTGTGGTCGAACCATCTCAAGTAAATCTCGGTGATCTTCACGCGCCGCATGACCTGAGACATGAACATCTCTAAAAATACGAACTCCCTTTGCTTGAAGACCTTCTTCAAGAACATCCCTATTTTGCTGGTTAAGTTCAACCGGGATAACTGAACAACTAAAAACCACAATATCTCCCCCTTCAAACGCAAACTGAAGTTCACCACGAACCATTTTTGAAAGCATCGCCTTTGGTTCTCCCTGATGACCAGTACATACAATAAGAAATTTATCTTTCCCAACCTTCTGAATCTTCTGTAATGTCTTCTCAACCTGGTCCCTATATGACACCATCATAACATCTTTTTCAAAGTTCACAAGACCAATTTTCTCTGCAGCTTTCACATATTTAGTAAGCGAGCGTCCAAGAAGTACAACTCGACGATTCAGTTTTATACCCATCTCAATAATACTTTTAAGACGAGCAATATGGGATGAAAACGTAGTAACAATAATTGCTTTACCTGTTGACGGAACCCCAAAGAGCACATCTTTTAGCATTTGTTTAGCAACACTCTCAGACGGCATTTTACGGTATTCATGCGCGTACAAACACTCAATAATAAGAAGTTTGATACCTTCTTTACCCAGTTCTTCCAGGCGTTCAAAATTTGGTCGCTTTCCAATGATAGGTTGCAAATCAAACTTATAATCATTAGCATACATTACATTTCCATAGGGGGTATGTAACACCACAACCGCAGTATGAGGGATGCTATGTGTTACATGAACAAATTCGGCCGTAATAGTAGGAGTAACTTTGTAAGACGAGTTTGAGTTAACAGCGATAATTCTATTTGGCGACTTAATTCGCTCATCATAAAAAATAGTCTTCAAAACTTGAGCAGTATAAGGAGTACAAATGATGGGCACATTCGGAAACAGTGATGCCGCAAACGGAACCGCCCCAATATGATCAAGATGCGCATGTGAAGGAATAATCGCTTTCACTTTAGTCTTCCAATCATCCACCAATCCATAATCTGGAACTGCTCCTGCTTTCAGAAGCTCTTCATATGTTTTTGCGGATGCATCCTCACGATCATCACCAAACTTGATATAGTTTTCCATGGATAAACCCATGTCCAGAATAATAACTTCGTCATCAACTTTAATAGCTACGCTATTTCCCGCGGTTTTCGTAAAACCACCAACAGTACATACCTCAATTCCCATAATATCAATAAAACCCCACTTCCTTTAAAAAGCTTTGTACCCCTTAGACTCTGTAGAATTGCTCATCCTCCCACGTCAAAATGTTCCTCCTTCTACCTTTTTTTTAAGCCATAATTAAAATTTGCTTTTTCCACCATTTAATTGCAAAACAGAATCGTTGTCCTCTCTGCACATAAAGGAAGGCTAAACCTTCCTTTCTTGCGTCGAAAAAGAGTCCACTGCAGTGGACGTTCTGAAAACATCAAATATTTTATGTTACTGCCCCAAGCGAAGTTTGCCAACAGGCAACCCCAGAACGCAAGTGACACTGTTTGCCTTCAGACAAGTTGCTGTAAGGCAACTCACAGTTTTCAGCAGGAAACTTGAAACCAAAGTGACCTGAAATGAAGTGACTTGACGGGCAAGAGGTGGGCTTTTTTCAGGAATTTCTAATTCTGTTTTAGAAACCGCGGCAAGCTAGTGGGTACAAAAAATGAGACAATGATTATTTCTGTATAGAAAGACTTTGTCTTTCTTGTGTTTAGATCCAAGATACTAAACAAAGGTTGAAAATTGAGTTTTCTGAGTAATTACCAACTGTACTTATTGCCCAGTTGCTACTTGAAGACTCATTCTAATGATCTCTTGGTAGATTCCAACGTTCTCTAATACGAAGGTTTCTACTCCGGCGCCCAGAACTAAAAATATCAGAGCAACTAGAAGAAGATAGATGTTGAATCTAAAAACTACAAAGAATCGCTCTGATGCAAAGTTTTCAAGAAGAACGTCTTTAGATATAACGGATCCGGCAATCGCAGCTAAAAAATAGGATATAGCTTCTATAATCATGTGGGGAAAGACAATTAACATGATCAAAACAAAGAAAAAAATAACGTTTCCATCTGCAAATAACGCGGCATTTTTGGCAGTGAGCCCAAAGATAGTTCCCCAAACAGAAGCATTCCAACTGATCAAAAAGATAGCCCCATCACCGGTTAATAGAGCTAGAATGAAACAAGCCATTAGTACCATGAAATTGTTTTCGAGTAAATCCAAGAAAAGATCGGAAGAAAGTGTATCAACTATGGCATTTCCGGCAAAGCCTTGACCAAAACGAATCTCAAGCTGTTCACGAAATAAAGTGTTTGTATCCAAAGAAGGAAGTATTATTGTTCCAATGGAAAAAACAAGCATTATCCCAAGAAACATGAAAATATAAATACGGACTATATCCAAGTCGCCTTTCCATAAAGATCGGATACTTATTTTTTTTTCAGTACTTTCTTTACGCTCTTCAATGGAAAATATTTTATAAAGCTCAGGTAAGAGAAGAAGAGAAGTTATGGCTACCGAAACGAGGGCAGGATCACCAGGAAATAGAACTCTAGCTATAAGGATACCAATTATGGAATAGATAACACCTAAAAAGAAAGCGTACCTTCCTTTCTTTTCAAGCCAATCTTCTGGAAAAATATGTTCTAAGACCATCAATCACCATATAAACACAGCATGTATTAGTGTATTAGTTGCAGTTGCACATCGTCAACATGCGTATTACTAGGTTAGATAATTGGTTTTTGTTTATATATTTTGTGACAGGAGTATTAATATAGGGGCTAGGCATGGTTTTTGGTATGATTTCTTTTTACAGGCGAATGTTGGTGTCAAAACGTCTGCGTGCGTTAACTCGTTTTGAGAAAGGATGTTGGATTGATGCTGTTAGTCCAGATACGGTTGAACTGGAGAAGCTGGCAACAACATACGAGTTGGATATGAGTTTGTTGGTGGAAGCTCTTGATTTGCATGAACTGCCACGTATGGATGTATATGAGAAGAGAACGTATATCTTTTTGAAGGTGCTTGGGGTGAATACACAGCGGCTGCAAACGCTCCTTGTGGTATTAGGAGAAGATTTTGTAATTACGCTATGCCGAGAAGATTTGGGACTTAATTTGGAGATGCAACGTGGTGAGATGCTTACTAGTCGTAAATTATCATTTCTTATTGAGCTTTTTTTGATACAAACGGAAATACTTGATGGGGCAATTCATAAAGTGGTTAAAAATGTGCAGAAGAAGAGGTCTGACACTGGTCTTCTTAATGAAGATGATATGGAAAAATTACTTGAGCAAGAGGAATTTCTTAATTCAGTGGTATCGTCATTTTTCTATTTGAATTTATTGTATATAAAAATTGGAAAAAAACTTAAATTTGATGAACAAGATAATATTGCACTTGATGATCTGATGGTTGAGACAACGCAAAGCTTGAATCTGGCTAAAGAGTCTCTTAAAAATATTTCAAACTTGCGAACATTTTATTCTGTTATTCTCACAAATAGATTGAATCGGAACATAAAACTTCTTACTATTTTTACGATTTTTGTTACGATTCCGGCTGCTATTTCGGGATTTTATGGAATGAATATTGCACTTCCATTTCAAGAGTCGCCTCATGCGTTTGGGTATGTGGTGGGACTAGTGATAATCATTTGGGGATTATTTCTGGTTTTTTTGAAGAGATTTGAAGTTATTTAGAATCAAAAAACGCCCATGATGGTTTAGTCATTGTG
>CAYJTE010000032.1:6702-8428 GCA_964372965.1 uncultured Methanosarcinales archaeon | reverse complement strand
GTTGAATAGTTAGAATTACAAAATATGAAAATATATATTTTTTCGATTGAAGAAAGATTAAAGAAAAAGAAAAAATTAATTTTTGTATAGTTTTATTCAACTATAATCGTTCCAATTTGTTGGGTAGAAATTCCTTCAGTAAGGGTACATCTCATTGGCGTTGTGAAGGTAAATTCATAACTTTCTCCTGGTTGCATGATTTCACTTCTGGCGGCAATACATTGTCTGTTTCCTAATACTAATGCCTTTGAGAGTCTGCCGGATCTGTCATTTACCCAACGAACAGTGTCTCCAGCATCAATTGTAACTTCAATTGGACTGAAGCCCTTTTCGCCAATACTAATAATTGTTACCTCTTTGTCATTTTCTGCCTTTTCATCTGATTTTATTTCATCATCATCTGAGATTGACTCTATGCTTTCGTCTGATCCTTCTTTATCAACATCATCTTCAGTTGTTGTGCTTTTTACTTCTTCTGTGACCTTTTCAGTAATCATACTTTCCGTTTTGGTTATTTTTGTGTCAGGAGTTTTTTGATAGCTGTCAGTTGGACTTGTCGTGGTTTTATCCACTTGTTCAACTGGTGTTTGACACCCTACCATCACAAGAAGCGCTAGTGCAAGCGCAACAAATATCATCATTTTTTTCATATTTTCACCCTTGTGTTTTTCTCTTTATCATGGAGACTATGAAAGCATATTTAATTTTATTAAAAAATCCATGGGCAGTATAGGTTATTTTTTCTTCTTTTAGTGCTAAACCCAGTTCTGTCGCTTGTGTTTCACTTCCAATTATTTTAAGTAAAGTTTCATCACTTAAGTAGAAGTCTAGATCTGGATTTGTCAGTTTGATTGTGTCTACCGTTTTCACCACAGAATTTTCTGTTTGCAGTCCTATAACTAGATTTTCATGTCCAATTCCAGATAGATACAGATTTATTGTCTCATCACCAAAGTAACTTGCCATTGGTCCTTGTAAACTTTGACCCGTTGTTCGTGTTTGTAACACAGTGAATTGTGTGTCAAATTCTTCATGCGCAAGCGCAGCAGGAATTAGAACTACCAGAAATAAAACAATTAGTAACCACATATTCATTATTCCACCTTTTATATCTTTCTAGTCATCGTATTTAAAAGGTTTATGCAAATACAGAATTATTCATACAAATACGGAATTTTTTATGCAAATACGGAATGGATACTATCAGCAAATCTTTATTTTCGTTGTTTTTAAGTTTTTTAACTATATAAAGGGGTTAGGTCCTTGTCTTATGGAATACCAAAAATGATTTCATGTCCAAAAGTCTAATAAATATACTGAAAAAAGAGCTGTGTATGTTTTGTTCTACCTGTAAAAGTTTGATTCTTCCGGCTAAAGATGGTGCTCGGTGTACAAATGGGCATACGCAACCAGTCCCTGATTTTGAGATTAGGGAAAAAAATATTTCTATTCCACTCCCAATTAGAATCTCTGATGGAAAAAATCTTCTTGCAGTTCATGAACACACATGTTCAAAATGCAGTTATATGAAAGCTGAACTCGTAGAAATTGGTTGTTTTTATTCTGATGAGGATATGGTTGCGCAATACAAATGCGGCAAGTGTTCACATGTTGATTTGGCTGAAGGTAAATTGAGGTAGATTAGTATGATTGATCCTAATAATAGTAATAATCCTAATAATAGTAATAATCCTAATAATAGTAATAATCCTAATAATAGTAATAA
>CAYJTE010000032.1:5023-6602 GCA_964372965.1 uncultured Methanosarcinales archaeon | reverse complement strand
TCCTAATAATAGTAATAATCCTAATAATAGTAATAATCCTAATAATAGTAATAATAAGAGGATGTTAATTATCTTATGTGGTGGAATAACTGAAGATTCCAAACCCAATAAACGAAGCCTTACTCGCTGTGACTATGCACTTACAATTGCAGATGAGTTTGATTTAATTTTAACCTCAACTGGCAGAACTTATAGGAAAAATGAAGGGAGTATTAGCGAGGCTCAAAGTCTTAAAAATTATCTTGTTGAAAGAGGCATTAATGCTTCAAAAATACTTTGTGAAGATATGTCTAAATGTACTTTCTCCAATGCATATTTTAGCAGGTTGATGGTAGATGAATTAAGGATCACCAATATTACAGTTCTTACAAATCAGTTTCACATTGGTCGAGTTAAATTGTTGTTTCAATTTGTGTTTGCTGATTTGAAGTATCATTTGAGTTTTGTAGCTGCACCTAATCCCGTATTTTCCAGAGATTTTGAAAGAAATGTTATACGCCATGAACAAATCATCATTGATTTTTATAAAACGCACTTGGAGAGAAGATATCATCTGGTTCCGGGCGATATGGGTGGGATAGGGTATTTTATCAGGCATATCAATCCGGCGTTCTCAGGTGTGAAGGATAAATATCATCAGGAGTTGACTTCTGCGCTTCAAAGGAATGTTGATGAGGAAAAATTAGGGTATTAGTATTGTTATTTGAAGTCATAATAATAAAATTTGCTTTTTCCACCAGTGGTTGCAAGACAGATTGCTGTCCTTTCTGCACAAAAACAAGATGTGCAGAAACAAGAAAACAGGAAGCTACCTGTTTTCTAGTCAGAAAACCTCTTATTTTATTGAATACAGTAGTTTCTGCATTTCTCTCGATTAGCGATTTTTTTGATATATACATACTCACCCCAACAACATATATCTTAAAAACCATTACATAACAGAAAATAAATCAAAACAGAATTCCTACTATCTATCTGTCTATCTTTTATTATACTGCGGATTAAACGTTGCAATTGCCAATTGCTCAATTGCTTCAGCCTCAGGTCGCGATTCACACATTTTCACTTTATATTTACAATCGCGAACCAGAAACGTAGCTGCCGAACGAAAACTTCCGAGATCTTGAACGAGTTTATTATACAACAAAAATGTCGTCTTGGGCATCAGCATATCCGTAAACCGCGCACTTAAATTATTGGTAGATCCTGCAAAAATCACTTTATCTCCTTGTAATACCAGGTATGCTGCATATCCAGTTCCCATATTCTTCACAGTTTCAAAATCAACAACTTGTGACCGTGAGAGTGAATTTACCCCAGAATTCACCTTGGAATCTTTCTCTGACATAGTACTAACCGGTGCCCGTAAGCTCGGTCCAACAATATTTCCTCTTACCATCATATCACCTTTCATTTTTTATAAAATAAAGTCGAACAAAGATCAACAAAATAAATTTCCAATAAACACCTTTTTCCCACATTGTTCCTAATAATCCCTTAATCCTTAATAATCCCTTAATCCTTAATAATAACCTTATAGAACCAGAACACTCCAATTAAATATAAATTTAATGGATAA
>CAYJTE010000032.1:0-5013 GCA_964372965.1 uncultured Methanosarcinales archaeon | reverse complement strand
CCATCCTACAACCTATAGATTAAACAATAAATAGTATTCTACTTTGTACGTACCTGACCAGTAATCCCATACAACTCACAGAATTTTGATCGCAAATAGTGAAGATACGGCTCAGTATTCACCCCTGAACCACACACTTCACGTACAATCGTACCCGCACTTCGTGTTGAACCATACTTATGAATATGAAACGCCAACCACTTACGTACAGACTCAAAATTCGCATGCGAGATATCTTTTTCCACCCCTGTCACCTCCCGGCACAGAGAATCAAATAACATTGCCGAGTACACATTTCCAAGGGCATAGGTAGGAAAATACCCGAACGATCCATCCGTCCAGTGTACATCTTGTAAAATACCTTCTGTATCATGCGCAGCTACAACGCCAAGATATTTTTGATAAAGTGAATTCCATCGAGCTTTGGTATCCTTGACTTGAAGCGATCCGTCAAGCAATGCCTTTTCAATTTCATAGCGAATGATAATATGCATAGAATATGTTAATTCATCCGATTCAATACGGATAAGCGATGGTTTAACCGTATTGATTTGAAAAAAGAATGACTTCAAATCAACCTTAGACAAGCACAAAAATTGGGATTTAAAAGTGGGATAATACCCCTTCCAAAACGCCCACGATTGACAAATCTGGTTTTCCCACAGTCGTGATTGAGACTCATGAAGCGACATTGAAGTTCCAGTACAAAGAACTGATTTTCGTAACGCAGGATCAATTTGCAATTCATAGAGCGCATGCCCACTTTCATGCGCAACCGAACCAAATGCAAACATTGGTTCACTCTCACGGACCGTCGTCGTCATTCTAACATCATCAAATGATATCCGCGCCATAAAAGGATGGATAGATTCTCCCACGTAGGTGCGACCAGTTTTCCCCAAGATCAAAGAAGAGATTTCTCGAGCAATTTTTTGTTGTGAATCTGTTGGAAAGATCTTTTTTGAAAAAATATTTTTCTGTTTTTGATATACCCTACTACGAGTTATATCAGAAATCAACGAGGATAACCCCACTTTCAGCGACGAAAACATATTATCCAGTTGAGAAAGAGTAATCCCTTCTTCATACAAATCACAAAGTACTTCATACGGATGTCGAGATGGATCAATATATGCCGCTTCTCTCCGTTTCAGCTCCACCAATTTTTCCAAATGTGGAGCAAAAAACGAGAAATCTTTTTTCTTCCTTGCCAGAGCCCATGCTTCAAACGCCGCCGTCGACACTCGTGCCATTTCTTCCACATGCGCTGCCGGAATTTTACGTGCAATAGAAGCGTCTCTCCATAATTTGTGGGCACGTGCAACATTAATTTCTCTTTCTGTCAACTTTCCTTTTTGTAGGTTCTTTCGCGGAATTGTAGATGTATCATCTAACATATTTTTTTTCAAATCCAAAATAACACTCCACAGTTCATCCGAACACATTTTAGAGTGAAGTAGTGTTGAAATGTACGCAATCTGTTCTCCCCTATCATGAAATGCTTTTTCAGGGAGTATGGTATCTTTATCCCAACTAAGCAGAGCCGATATACCGAGGAGTATATCAATCTCCGAATCCAGTTTACGTAACCTTTCTAGATTTTGTTGAAATATTTTACCATTCATTTAGATCATCCATTACTAATAATTTTTCATAATGCAAAATAGGCGTATGAAAAGTAGCTTTATATGACTTGCGGAAAATCCAGTGCACTTATAATATAATCACCCCACTGGCACCAAAATTATTTTAAAGTAAGTAATTCCAAAGTATACTATGAGAATTCATGATTTTTACGAACAAGGAACTGGGTTTGTTGATCACGCTTTTCATAAAGTCCTCGAAGCAGGCCTAAACATTCTAACCTATAATGTAGATCATCTTTGTTATCGTGTTCAAACAATGGAACGTTATAATCTCATGAAAGAGTTTCTTGCACCATATGCAAAATTATTGTCCGAAGTACCAATCAACGGAAGATTAATTTCTACTTTCAAACTCCACGCACCTATTCCCGCACACGAATGTTACGTCCCATTAGTTGAAATCCCCGCTCCAAAAATTAATAATCTCTACCAGGAAGGCTTCGAACACCTTGAGATTGTTGTTCCTTCTATTATACAATTTGAAGCCAATTTTCCCAGCTTCAAATTTAGGCATGAGTTACCTGGGAGTCATAACCCCGTCTCTTCTATTCAATTTCCAGGTTTCACAATCAAATTGCACGAGAAGTCATTAGAAGAGATCATAGCCCTAGAAAGTGCAAACACGTAACATTTCCATTTTTCATATTTCTAGTATACAGTTTCCCTCCCATTATAACATCAAAATAGTATCACATCAAAAGAAGACGTACATACACCTGTTTTGATCCTTCAGCACATATATATAGCTGTGTACAATAGTTTATATCACTCACAATTGAAATCAACATGTGGTCTCAAAATCGAAAGTAATTCCTGTACGTCATATTCTCCCGAATTAACACCCTCAAAAGAGAACAGTTCATAACCCTCAAATATCTTTGACTCCAGCCCATAATCATATTTTAGTTTTACAAATCTCTCTTCCATATGCATCCTCCAGTAAGGTTCGTAGCTCTTCCATATTTTGCACATGAACTAACTTTTCTCGCACTCGAGCTCCTCCTGCTGATCCCTTCGTAAAATTCATCGCCTGCATCTTAATATTTGCAAAGTTAATAGTAAACATTTTCGCATATTCCAAGTACCGAAAAAAATAACGAAGTCTTTCTTCAAAAGAAATAGTTGAATACGTTCCAGTAGACCGCAATGAGTTAATTTGTGAAAATAAAAATGGATTTTTACAGGCAGCGCGACCAACCATTACATAATCACATCCAGTCTCCAAAAACATACGAGCAACATCTTCAGGACTAGATACATCACCATTTCCACACACAGGAATCGAAACATACGATTTCAACATTTTAATCAGCGACCAATCCGCTTTTCCACTATATCCTTGTTCAACCGTTCGGGGATGCAGTGTAATCATCGAGATTCCCTCTTCCTCGGCAATTTTCGCAATATCCAAAAAAAGCAATCTATTGGAATCTCGCACTCCACAGCGCATCTTAAGTGTCACCGGTTTTGAAACAGCACCAACAAGTGTTCGAAAAATCTCCCGTGTAAGTTCCGGCCTCTGCAGCAGCGCGGCCCCTGCCATCTGACAGGTAATATGCGGAGCAGGACATCCCATATTATAATCAATAATATCAAAATACGGCTCTACTATTTTAGCCGCTCGAGCAATGAGTGTCAAATCAGATCCAAATAACTGCACTGATACCGGTCGCTCCCGCTCTGAGAATTGCAAAAAATCATAAATTCCGAATCCCGAACGAGCAAGCTCCTCACTCTTTGCAATAATTGCATGAATTGAAGTGAGTTCGGTAACCACCAGTCCAGCGCCCATCTCTCGACACAACAGACGCAGTGCTGGATCAGACACTCCTGCCATCGGTGCGAAAAACACCGGAGACGAAAAAGCTGGCAAATTTCGATTACTCATATTTCACCATTCTCAGAAATTCTATTTAACCCCTGCTCTCTTGCGTACAATTTTTTCAACTCTAAGGGTTTGTGAAACATCATAAAGTTCGTTAGGGGCACATACACCCCCTTCTTCAACACCAAACACATCGAGATATTTTTCACTCTCAAATCCAAAAAAGCGTCTCACACTAAAACCCACTGAGATGCCATACACCCCCGCTTCTTGCTTTAATCCATGTTGAGCAACTCCTACATTTAACTCAAAATATAGTTGTTGCTTCATTGATAAATAAAGTCTTCCCCATCTCTCAAAACCATTCAAAGGATGTTCATATTCTATAAATTCTTCTTTGTTACTATAAGGATCAGTTAAAATGTATCCCTCAGACTCGAAGATAACTCCTCCACCATAATTATCTCGAAAATTCTTATTTTTGAGAATCGCCCGCTGTGCTAATTGGTGTGTTCTATGCTGGTCCACACCAGCGAGATACCCCTTTTGGAGTATAATTTTTTGAGTACGTGGACTTTCATCTCCGCAAATAAAAGTTTCAAGACACAACACGACAGTCTCAATTGCGGGAAGTGTAAGAGGAGGATTATTACTTTTAGTATCATGAGAGTTCATAATATCATAAATAAAATGACTTTTATAAAAGTTACCTCTAAAAAGTACTAAAAAAGGAAATCAAAAAAAATATCTTTCCCACTCATTCACCCGAAAATTTTCTTCAAAAAACTCTCAGATGGTTTCTCTTCCGCAAATTGTTTCAAAATTTCAGATTGTTTTTTAGTTAGTTTTCGTGGAACTTCAATTCGTACCTTAACCATCTGATCCCCGCTCGGATTACCATGGACAGAAGGAAGACCTTTACCTTTCATTCGAAAAATAGTCTCAGAGTGTGTTCCAGCAGGAATCGTTAAACTCGCTTTCGAATCCAGCGTTGGAACTTCTATTTCATCACCGAGAACTGCCTGCGAAAATGAAATTGGTACAGTGATATGAATATTCCTATCCTCAACTGAGAAATGTTTGTCCGATGCATAATGCATCTCAACATACAAATCACCTGATGTCCCATTTGATTCCCCCAGCTGTCCTTCGCCACGAACACGAAGCCTCATTCCATTTTCCACCCCCGCAGGTATAGCCACCTCAATTTCCTTGCGTCTACGAACTGCCCCTTCAGCTTGACAAGTTGTGCATTCCTTTACTCCTCTTTCCCCACGCCCACGACATGTACCGCACGGCCCAGTTTGCGCAAAAATACCAAACGGTGTTCGTTGTGTCCGCTTAATAGCCCCAGAACCATGACAATCTGAACATTTCTCAAATGTCAAATACCCTCTACCATCGCACTCAGAACAGCGCTCAAGCTTATTGAGTTCAATCGTTTTTTTAGCACCCAGAAGAACTTCTTGTAATGTAATCTCCATTTCATAGAGTAAATCCGCTCCTCTCCGAGATCTTCTCCCCCCTCCTCCACCAAAAATA
>CAYJTE010000031.1:4308-8519 GCA_964372965.1 uncultured Methanosarcinales archaeon | reverse complement strand
TAATTAATTATCTACATATAATAATATAGTAAATCGAAATAAACAGTAAAAAATATAAAAATTAATAAATATAAGTTTAAATTAAAGATTAAAATATAGTAAACTAAAACATTCTATCAAAAATTACATTATAAATTTAAGAAATTAATACTTCAAATGAGCATGCAAATCAGATAATCTATCCAAAATATATACCATAGCATAGCCAGCACTATACACTAGAACACCCGCAGCCATAATGGCAGGAGTTTTTGACAGATCAAAAGCAGACCGAGCACTCGCCATATTCACCTCAAAGCCATAAGAACTATCCGCACCACGTAAATCAAGGAGTTGTCAACAGCGCACCCGTTCAGAAAAAAAAGAGATAGTAAACTCACTTATACCTTTCACTAGTAATGGAACATACCCTGCCATTAAAAAATAGGTAACAGCATCAGAAGGTTTCATCTCCAAATGCATAATCCCCGCATAGACCCCACACACAGTTGAAAAACTTAAACTAGAAAAATAAGCAGTATCCTTCACAATTTTTTCCAACATAAAAAAACCAAAAGAAGTACTATAAAAAACCGATGGAACAAAAAACACTAATACCACTTTTCATCCCACATAACCTTTTCATCCCACATAACCTTTTTATTCCAGATAATCTTTTCATCCCACATAACTTGGATGTTTACTATCTTGCAACTCTTCAGCATGACGTGACTTCTCAGAGATACCACGCAACTTTTTTTCAAATTCCTGCGCTTGTTTTAAGAGCGGTCGAGGATCTACCTTAAGACCCAAATACGCATCAAGAGCTTGAATAACCCCAGCAGCCGCCTTCGCATCAGGCATATTATCCTGAGCCTCAGCAAACAGTGCAGTAACCGCAATCGTAGATGATTTTGCAAGAAGCGCACCAGTAACCCCAACCACAATACCTTCCATCAGAGGTGATGCAAACCCTTGTAATTTAGCACCCGCCTTTTTCCCATCACCTGACGTATAATAAAATACCCGTGACGCACTCGGATTCGGTGATCCCACCCCTTCAAGCGAAATAATTTCCTTTGCACTAAGTACCAAAGAAAGTTCCATAACCACATCAGCGAGTTTCCACCCTAAATTTTTACCAATGTTAATAGCATGAATAAACACTAAATTATACTCTTTATTATAATGAATCGAAATAGGTTCAACCACCCTATTTTGATGAATCGCAATCATCGCCGGAATTTCATCCATTTCAATAGTACCAATCTTTTCAGTATCCAAATGCTCCATTAAAAACTCAGTACCAATCGTACCAATAAGACCAAAACCCGGAAAACCTTCAATAATCGTCACATTCTTAGGTTTTTTTGTAAGAACAAGTTTCATCATAATCACCTAAAAACAACAACGGAATCAGCATATATAAAACTTCCGAGAAACCATCCAATAAGAACCACTCAATAAAATCAAATCGACCAATTCGAAAAATCTTACACCAGATTCATACCGCAAAAAAATATAACTTTAAGTCTCCATTTAAGTAATTTTAACAAAAAACCACCACTAACCTTAAATAACATGTGCACATTTATGTTACATATGGCACAAAAAGATTACACAATGGAAATTGTTTTGGATTTGATTCGGGGAAGTAGCCATTTGAGAGGGATTGCTAGTAATCTAAATATTAACCATATGATGATAGCAAGAAGAATCAAAGAATTAATGAATGAAAATGCAATAGATTTCAGAGTTGAAGGAAGAAATAAAGTATTTTTCCTTAAAAAAACAATTGAAGCAAAAAATTATATTTTCTCTGCTGAAAGCTATAAACTAAACAAATTACTAGGAAAATATCCCTCATTGCGGCAAATAGTAGAAAAAATACAGGCCAACAAAAAAATTAAGCTAGCAGCTTTATTTGGAAGCTATGCAAAAGGCATCGCCAAAGAAGAGAGTGATATTGACCTTTATATTGATACCAATGACAAGAAGATAAAAGAGAGCATATCCCTGTTCAACACTAAATTATCTGTAAAAATAGGAAAATATAATAAATCAAGCCTGCTGATTAAAGAAATAGAAAAGAACAAAGTGATTATCAAAGGATTTGAACTATATTATGAAAAAAATAATTTTTTTGGTTAAACTCAAACAGGATGGAAAGCTACAACTTGTTGAACACAGTGAAGAGATTAAACAATCATATCTTAATAAATCAGAGAGCAATCTTATATCTGCAAAGATTTTATTAAATAGCAATAGACTGGAGGAATCGGTTGGATTGGTATATTACAGCATGTACCATATTCTGACTGCTTTATTCTTTAAAGTGGGAATTAAATCAGAAAATCATAACGCTTCTATTATCTTGTTAAAGGAACTGTTTAATCCTGATAATCAAGATATCTCGGAAGCCAAGACAGAGAGAATAGACAAACAATATTATGTTGACTTTAAAATTACCAAAGAAGAAGTTCAAAACACAATCAAAATAGCGGAATTATTCAATATGCGAATGATTGACTTTATTTCTAAGCTAAATAACGAGCAGGTGAAGATTTATAGAGGGAAATTTAAAGAACTAGTTGAATGAATGGAGAAAAATGAAACAAACAAAATCCACTCAAAAATATTCAACATCCCGACTAGAAATAGTAATCTCCTTCGGATTCCCAGAACCACCATGCGAATCAGATTTTTTCAATGGTTTCTTTTCATCACGACGCATATCTGACATCAAATCCCCTTTAATAGTAGGCGTTCCCTTACCAGCACCAGAACCAACAAAATCATAGGACGTCCCAGCATAAGATGCCGGCGCAGCTTTTTTCGTAATAGCCTTCATCTCCATCGCTTTTGCAAACGACACATTACCACATTTCAAACAATTAAAATAGGCACCAAATTTTCCTGCTCGCTGTTCCAGCCATGAACCACATGTACAAGTAATATCTTCAAAAACACTCTTAATATGTTGATAACACACTTCAACACCCGTCACATTCTTTTGCGTTGCCATCCGACCACAAAACGCACAATACTTAACCTGATACTCACCCCAGCGTTTTGGAATATTACGAACCATACACACTAACACATCCACATCCATTTATAAGTTTGCCGAAAACAAAAGCCAAAGAAAAACAATTAAAACCAACAATAAGATTATTAAACAAAAAAAAGAGTTCCAACCATAACCATGACAAACACAATCTATCAATTCACTGCAACCACACTTCAAAATAAATCAATCAACTTCCAAAAATACATTGGAAAGGTAATCATCATTGTAAACACCGCAAGCAAATGTGGTCTTACACCGCAATACACTGAACTAGAACATCTCTATAAAAAATACAAAGAACAAGGCTTAATAATTTTAGGTTTTCCTTGCAATCAATTTGGTAATCAAGAGCAAGGTACAGACAGTGACATAACTCAAACATGTCAAATAAATTATGGTGTCACCTTTCCAATATTCCAAAAAACAGACGTAAACGGACCTGATGCCCATCCAATCTTCAAATATCTCACACAACAAAAACCAGGTATTTTCGGAAAAAGGATCAGCTGGAACTTCACAAAATTCATCATAAACAAACAAGGTCTCCCCGTAAAACGCTTCGCACCCATCACTAAACCAAATCGGATGGTACCCTTAATTGAAAAACTCCTCCAGGAATAAACACAAAAAAAGACTATATGATCAAACTCCTCCCAATCATCACCGTCGGCTTTTTCAATCCCAACAAATCGAGCACAGTCGGAGCAACATCGGCAAGTCCACCTTCACGCAACCTAACCCCTACATTCAAAGCATCCTTTCCACACAAAATAAACGGCACTCGCGAAGTCGTATGCGACGTTACAACCAAACCAGACATATTCTCACAATTCCCATGATCTGATGTAATACAAATGATACCATCAAAACCATCAACCAACCTACCAATTTCTGTATCAACCTTACCTATCGCTTTAACCGTAGCCGTAAAATTACCAGTATGACCAACCATATCGCCATTCGCAATATTTGCAATAATCAAATCATACTTTGACTGATTATGCAAAACCGAATCAACAATCTCTTTACATCTCATGTGTGGAACAGTATCGTACGTTGCAACTTTCCTACTCGCAATATGTATCCTGTCCTCACGCTGAAATACACACTCACATAAACCATTCATAAAATACGTTACATGAGCCCACTTCTCAGTTTCCGC
>CAYJTE010000031.1:0-4298 GCA_964372965.1 uncultured Methanosarcinales archaeon | reverse complement strand
TTGTCGAAGTCCATTACGACTAACAACTTCACCCAAAGTCGCACAAGGTACAATCGGAGGAAATGCAACAAAAACATGTTTTCCATCAGCGAGATCTTTCTCATACTGTGTAAGAGTTACAAAACACAAATCACTAATTTTCTTACGTCTAAACCCCCCAAATCGACCCGACACAAACGCTCGTGTAAGTTCACGCGCGCGATCAGATCTAAAATTAAAAAATATAACCGAATCATGCTGAGAAACAACACATTTATTCAACAGCAATGTTGGCTCAATAAACTCATCAGTAACACCACGGGAATAAGACTCACGGAGAACAGAAACAGGATCAACACCATGTTTTCCTTTACAATTCACAATCGCATCATACGCCTTATGTTCACGACCCCAGCGATTATCACGATCCATCGCATAATACCGACCCATAATAGAAGCCAACTCACCAACACCCAACTTCTTCATAACAGCTTGCAACCGGCGAATATACAACAGACCAGAAGTCGGCGAACTATCCCTCCCATCCATAAACGCATGCACAAACACCTCGCGAACACCCTGCTTTTTGCATAACTTTAAAAGCGCAACCAAATGATCAAAATGAGAATGCACCCCCGAGTCCGACAGCAACCCCATCAAATGAATCTTCCCACCTCGAACCGTAGCATGTGAAATTGCATGTAAAAGCGCTTTATTACGAAAAAACGACCCATCAGCAATCGCACAATTGATCCGAACTAAATCCGTATCAACAACCCGACCCGCACCAATCGTTAAATGACCAACCTCAGAGTTCCCCATAACCCCCTTTGGAAGACCAACAAAAGACCCTGACGCACCAAGGGTAGTATGAGCACACGTTTTATACAACTTATCTAATACCGGCGTCTTAGCAGCAGAAATAGGATTAGCAACACGAGAATTTCGAACTCCCCATCCATCTAAAACTAACAGCAACACCCGCGACATATTACAGAACAACAACACCAGAGCAAATAAACCTTACGATTTTCAAAACAAAAAAATATTGGTATTGAAATACGATACAACGGATATATTTATTAAATCAGTTAAGATCTATTATACTATAAAAAAGGGCATAATAATAAAAAGCACCATTAAATAGTTACCAGTATTATTGATTGTACTTGTTCTTTTTATTTCTTGGTGGTCTGAACAAAACCAACCAAAAAAAACAGAAAAAAACTCTCCAGCTCAGCAAAACATTTATAAATAACCCACCCAAATCCTACTCCATGAAATTCATCGTTCTAGAAGAATCAAAAGATACCCTAAAATTCACACTTGATGGAGAAAATCATACCTTCTGCAACGCTCTGAAAGCCGAATTGCTTGAGGTAAAAGGTGTACAACTTGTAGCCTACAAAATAAATCACCCTCTCCTAGGCGTACCAGAATTTGTACTTCAAACCAAAAGTATAGATCCAAGAAAAGCGTTAAAAGAAGCATTATCTAACCTAAAAAAGAAAGCGAAAGAATTCCAAAAAGAAGTAATTGCATCAGTATAATCTTCTCTTCTACCGAACAACATCAGATTCAACAACAAACTTATTTCCATCAACTACCACTCTATCCCCAACTATCAATTTCTTACGAACCCGTGTCTCGACAACTCCATTTAACAAAACCGTACCTGAACGAATAAGAACCTTAGCCTGTCCACCAGTTGATACCACATTCTTCACTTTCAAATATATCCCCAACTCCACAAACTGTCCATCCATACAAATCAACCCCTTCCCAGATAACAACAGACAAGTATAAGTATAAATATAAATATTATTTACTGGAAATATAAGAATCAACGATTTTAGCTAATTCAGAATTCTCTCCCTTAAACTGACTGTCTTACCATCACCAAACCCTTCAAAAACAGAAAACCAACTACAGAAATCAAAGCTAGTTGATCTTCCATCATCAATTGTACCAGCAGGCATTTCCCTATATCCATGAACCATATACACCTTTTCAGACTCTAAACGTTTAATAAACACAGTAAATTCATCTTTAAGCATCTGATACTCAACAATTTGTTTCATAGTAAAAAAATAACTCAATTATTTATTAATATATCAGTTCTAAAAAATAGAAAGCAACAAAAACAATAAACAAACTCAATAAACAAACTCAATAAACAAACTCAATAAACAAACTCAATTGTTTACCACATCACACAAGGAACCTTTATAAATAACCCAAGATAGTTAACTATAGTTAATAAATATCAACAATGCCATCCCAATCAAAGCAAACCAAAGAACTACTCTTACCCCAAGAGATTGAAACTTTTTACATATTACCTGCTCTTAGGCACGCACTAGCAGACGAACTCCACAAGCTAGGAAAAAAACAAACCGAAATAGCCAACCTATTTGGTATAACCAGTTCAACAATCAGTCAATACAAAAGCAACAAAAGGGGATCACAAATAACATTCCCAAAAGAAATCACACCAGAAATAACACACGCAGCAACAAAAATACATGACCGGTATACCTACATCCGAGAAATACAACACCTCCTACAAATGCTACGAAGCACAAATGCACTGTGTCAAATACACCGAAAAATAAACAACTTACCACTAAACTGTCTGCCTGAAAATATTGGGTGCGGCATAAGTATGGTAACACCACAAAAACTAGCTCTCTTAAAAATAACACCATGAAACAAGAAATAAAAGAAAAACCCCAGAACCAAGCAAAGCAAAGACAACAGCCAATAGAGTTCGAAGTCAATAGAGATTTATATGATCACTCAGACAAACACGAGTCAAAGTTCATAGCAAAAGCAGGAATAAATGCAGACATTGTAAAAATGATCTCCAAATCAAAAACTGAACCAGAGTGGATGAAGAATAAACGCCTCCAAGCACTTACATTATTCAACAAAACGGAAACCCCAACTTGGGGACCAGATCTATCTAAACTAGATCTTCAAAAGATTGTCTATTATATTGAACCAAACGCAAAGGAAACAACAAGTTGGAAAGAAGTACCTGAAGAAATCAGAAAAACGTTTGACAGACTAGGAATACCAGAAGCAGAAAAACAAGCGCTCTCAGGTGTAGGAGCACAGTATGACTCAACCGTGGTGTACCACAACATCCAAGAGTCACTCAAAAAAAAAGGCGTTATATTTGAAAATATGGACGTTGCTGTGCAACAGTATCCTGAACTAGTACAAAAATATTTTATGACCTCTTGTATTCCTATTTCAGATCACAAGTTCATCATGCTTCATGGTGCCGTCTGGAGCGGTGGAACCTTTATTTATGTACCAAAAAATGTTCATGTAGACCTTCCACTACAAGCATATTTCAGAATGAATGCACAAAAAGGAGGACAATTCGAACACACTCTCATTATTATTGACGAAGGAGCATCACTTCACTATATTGAAGGGTGTTCATCACCAAGATACCAAGAAAATTCCTTACACGCAGGTTGCGTAGAAATTCACGTAGCAAAAAATGCACACATGCGCTACACTTCAATAGAAAACTGGTCTCGAAACGTCTACAATTTAAACACAAAACGCGCCATCGTACAAGAAAGTGCCACCATGATTTGGGTAAATGGAAATATGGGATCCGCCAAAACCATGCTATATCCCTGCTCCATTCTCGTAGGTGAACACGCCAGAACCGAATCAATTGGAATTGCCTATGCTGGAAAGAACCAAGAGCAAGACACCGGAACAAAAGTAATACACGCCGCACCAAATACATCCTCATTTATTCAATCTAAAAGTATCAGTAAAGACGGAGGAGTCTCAACCTATCGGGGAATCGTACGAATAAACAGCAACGCCAAAGGCAGTATCTCCAAAGTACAATGCGATGGTCTTATGATGGATAGAGAATCAACATCAAACACTATCCCCGCAATAAGAGCCCTAACACCACATACTGAAGTATCACATGAAGCAACTGTAGGAAGAATCACACCAGAACACCTTTTCTATCTCAAATCACGCGGTCTCACAGAACAAGAAGCAACTAAAATGATTGTTTCGGGTTTTATCGAACCAATCACTAAAGCGCTACCACTCGAATACGCAATTGAACTGAATAAATTAATTGAACTTGAGATAGAAGGTCTGTAAAAAACCAGTAACCCAAAAATGCCACTTATACTCACCTACGCACAGCACCTAAAAACAATAATTGAAGATAGCATACTTGAAAGTCTTTCAAAAAAAACCAACAAAGTACATCTAACATCAAATACATCAAAAACATCGAATACATCAAAAACATCGAATACATCAAAAAC
>CAYJTE010000030.1:0-8548 GCA_964372965.1 uncultured Methanosarcinales archaeon | reverse complement strand
ACACCTAATCCTATTTTAGATACACCTAATCCTATTTTAGATACACCTAATCCTAGCGTATAGTGTAGGTGTCAACCAAAGACATCACCATTCAAATCCAACATCTGCTGGTATTTGACTAATTTCTGCATGTATAAATGCAAATCCCTCATTGATATGTGCTTCAAAAGTACCTAAAGAAATAAGTTGCACAAACCTTTTTTACATAATTTTTTGCGATTTCTTGCTTGAGTTCCACTTTCACGCGCGCAGTGTATAATCTCTCATCAACCAGAGGCATATTTTTTAGATTTTCCACCTGTATATCCACACTAGTAATTGTAACAAATTCATGTATAGTTTCCAGAATTGCGCCGTTTTATAACTGTTCCTCTAATTGTTAGTATTCATATGCAATAACTAACATACCTTATTCAATCCCCTCTCTGCTAAAGTAGAATTCCCAACCTATTGTTCGCATCGTATAAATACTTATAAAATAAGATCGCACTAAAAAACAAATTCTAACGGTGACCACCATGGAGCAAAAACAACTAGATGAACTTGACGAAACTCCAATTGAAGAGTATATTGAGGAAGAGGACGAAGTTGAGACCTTCAAAGCTAAAAAGAAAGCCATGAAAAAAAATAAAAAAAGCCCATGGGATGACGAACACCTCCCCCACTCAAAAGAAGAAAAATTACAAGAAGATTCCAACAAAGCAACAGCAGAAAATCCACAAAAACAAAGAGAAGAGGCACACGCCTCTTCGGTCTCTTCGCATTCATCTAACCTATATCATGAACCAAAAGAACCAATAAATCCGTGGTCTGACACCAAAGAAGAACCAAAAAGTTCAACGGGATGGATTATTACCACTGTTCTTCTCATGGTACTCCTGATAGCTGCTATCGTAACGGGAGGTTTTGGGTTAATGAATCCTCAAAACACACTAACACCAACACAAGCGGAGCAAAAAGCAGTATCCTATGTAAATTCTCAACTTCTTGAGCAAGGTTTACAAGCAATTGTCGTTTCCTCCAAAGATGTTGGCGAACACTATCAAATAACTATGGAGGTCCAAGGACAGCTTGTTGATACTTACATAAGTAAAGATGGTACTTTATTTTTCCCACAAGGTTTTGACACCTCAAAAAACATTATTCCTAATTCAAATGTTAATCAAACTAGCACAACCCCCGTTGACACAAAACCAGTTGTGAAACCCGTAGAAACTAATCCTCAAACACCAAAACGCACAACTGAGTTAACCATGACTGCCAAGCGTTGGATTTTCAACCCCTCCCAATTAACCGTACCTCAGGGTGATCATATAAAGCTAAACATCAATCCTCAATCTCTTACCTTCACCTTCGCAATCCCCGAATTAGGTATAGAGAAGGAAATTACTGGTCCAACCGTGATAGAATTTGACGTTCCAAACCCCGGTTCTTACCCCTATCTATGTAAAAGTTGTGAAGATGATCAGGCAGTTTCAATGACTGGAATTATTGTAGTTGAATAATAATCCTCCACAGTAATCCCAAAAATATTAAAAATTCATATTTGGAGTCGAATAATATTTAAACAACCTCTTTTTTACATTCATATTAATGAAAAAACATACAATTAAAAAAATTATTCTAATTACTTTCCTTGCATTCGTTGTAGTAGGCTTTACCGCACCACTCATAGATTTTTCTCTTTTTGAAGATACATCTACCACTAATCTTCCTCCCCAACTAGAAAACCCTAAATTATGTACTAGTGATAATGACTGTACATTAACATGTGGCAAACCAATTGACCCCATCCTTTGTATTCAAAATATCTGTGCTCAAACCGAATGTGATCAAGACCCCCTCTATTATTACAGCCAAGTCCCAATTACCTTTAACTTACAAGTCGCAGTTGAGAACAAGTCCCTCCCCCTCATCGTAGATCCAAATAACATCTTTGTAAACACTACTGGAGACAAAACATCAGTCTTCTCACCATCACTTCCAATCATTGCAGTATTAGAGAAAATGGGCATTACTTTTACACAAAATTGTATGGTCTACCGGACCGTACAATACTGTCAAGACGAAACACACGAACTCATATTCAAAGTCAATGGAAAGGATTCCAATTTAGGTTATATCGCATCAAATGGTGATAAAATATACCTCACCCATCAACAAATCGAGACTATCACCCCCCTTCTCAATTCCCCCGTTGAAAATTCATCTTCTGTTAATTCAAGTATGGCGGCTGTCAATTAAATAACCACGCAAGAGATAAAACCAATGGCAAAAAACAGCTCCTCAAAATCCACTTTCAAAAAAGTACAACTAATATCCCCTACACCAAGCCCACTCTCCTATCACGAATTTCCTGTTCCAGGTAAAATTAAAATTCTTCCCTCAAAACCCTGCAACAGCAAAGAAGATCTTTCCATAGCCTATACCCCCGGTGTCGCCGTTCCCTGTCTTGAGATCCAAAAAGATTCTTCCGCCGCCTACAAATACACATCGAAAGGAAATTTAGTTGCTGTAATCACCAATGGAACTGCCATACTTGGTCTAGGCGACATTGGCCCCCTTGCCGGAAAACCTGTAATGGAAGGAAAAGCTGTTTTATTCAAGAGATTTGCAGGTATTGATTCAGTTGATATCGAAATCAACGAAAAAGATCCAGAAAAATTAGTCCATATCATCGCCTCACTTGAACCCACCTTTGGTGGAATCAACCTTGAAGACATCAAATCCCCAGAATGTTTCTACGTAGAACAAGAACTCATAAAACGTGTAACCATCCCTACCATGCACGATGATCAGCACGGAACCGCCATTATTTGCGGTGCCGCATTTCTAAACGCAATCCACATAGCCAAAAAAGATATCCAAAAAGTCAAGATAGTATTCTCCGGGGCAGGTGCAGCCGCACTCTCCTGTGCAAAAATGTTCATCAACATTGGAGCAAGTATGCAAAACATATATGTTGTTGACAGCAAAGGCGTGATCACAACCTCCCGCACCAAAGACCTCACACCAGAAAAAATTCCATTTGCCAAAAATACCACCAGCACTACCTTAAAAGATATAATAAGAGATACAGATGTGTTTATTGGCCTCTCCCAAGGAAATGTCTTTACACCTAACATGCTTCTCTCTATGTCAAAGAATCCCATTGTATTTGCCCTGGCCAACCCTACTCCAGAAATAGATTATCATCTCGCCTTAAAGACCAGAACTGATGTAATTATGGCCACCGGCAGATCTGATTTCCCAAATCAAATAAACAATGTTCTCGCCTTTCCTTATTTATTTCGTGCAGCCCTAGACACCAGATCAACTACAATTAACCAAGAAATGAAACTTGCTTGTGTACGAGCCCTAGCCAAACTTGCGCATTCAAAAGTACCTCAAAAATTACAAGATCTCTACCAACAACAACTCACCTACGGACCCTTATACATTTTACCTAAACCATTTGATCCACGCGTGCTCTCTGAAGTAACACCTCAAATTGCCAGAGCTGCTATTGAAAGTGGCACCGCCAAAATAAAACTCAACATAAAAGAGTACCAACTCCACCTTCGCAAATTATCGCGCAGATTAGCCAAAGGCAAATTCTAAATATTTAAATGATTGATACCTATACCTAAAGGAGTAATACATATGCCTAAAGGAGTAATACATATACTTAAAAGATTTCACATTAATCAGGCTCTGAAGAACATCTCAAATAGGTAAGCTGCCCTGCCCTAAGTTATCCTGCAGATCTGACAGCGCAAAACATTTATATATTTATTTTTATCTATTAACAGATAATAGTACCATAAAAAAGGGGTTTGATATCATGAAAAAAATAATAATAGTGTTGTTACTTATAGTAACACTGGTTGTAGCAGCTTGCGTCTCTCCAGGAAAAAATCAAGATGAAGCAATTACAGGAGATGCAATCAAAAATGTATGTTTAGGTGTGACACCGGCCGGTTCCGTTATTTGTCCAGGCGATGACCAAAATTTAGCAGGTGGGGTTCAAAAAAAATTGACATCATACTGTAGTAAACCAGCAGGAAGTGCCCCTAAATGTCAATATATATGTAATCAAGGCTATAAATATTGGGGACCAAACGAAACTAATGGTCAAACTGCAAATTGTATTAGACAATAATAAGGTCAAACTAATATAAACAGCATCTAAAGATCCTAATCTTTACATTTATTTTATATTTTTTTTACATTTGTTTTCAATTTTTTTGGAAAGACTTTTTAAATATACATATTCCGCCAGCATGTAGTTCCACTGGTGGTAGGCGGTTTTTTTGACAAAGGAAAAAATCATCTAGACTCTTATACTTCTTTTCCTCTAAAAAACCAAAAACCATATTAAGGGAACCTTGACATACCTCCCTCAAATGACATCATTATTACAAAAAAATTTTATTCCCTGTTCAAATTATCATGAATACATCCAGGTAAGACAGTCCTCCATCCATCACAAAGGTGTATTTGCCATACAAAAAATTCCCAAAAATATGAAATTAATTGAATACATAGGAGAGAAAATCAACAACAAAGAGGCAGAAAAACGAGAAATCGAGAACAACAAAAAGGGTCTTACTTACATATTTATTTTAGATAAGAAGTATTGCATTGATGGCGATGTTGGCGGAAACGAAAGCAAATATATCAATCACGGCTGCGAGCCTAATTGTGACACTGAGTTAATCAACAACAAAATTTGGTTCATCACCAAACGCGATATACTTCCGGGTGAAGAATTGTATTTTGATTACGAGTTTCCCCATGATGACACCGAGCGAAATAAATGTTTATGTGGAAGTCCCAACTGCCGTGGATTTATACAAATGTTGCCACCCAAATAAACTTTTTTCTAAGATCACTTTTTTCTAAGATCACTTTTTTCTAAGATCCTATGTCATTTTCACTGCTATGTAGAAAAAGTCCTCGATCAGCCTAAAACTACATTTCCTTTGAAAACACTTTGGGTGTGTTATGCTGGATTGCTTACCAAAAACAAATCTCAAACAATAGTAAGGACACACCCTCCTGGTACACTTGCCTTTGGGCAAGTTGCTGTACGGCAACTCACGGTTGTTTGGTAGGCAACTCACGGTTGCTGTAAAGTAACTCACGGTTGCTGTAAAGCAACTCAGAAACGAACACAGTGAGTGACTAGAAACGAACACAGTGAGTAACTAGAAACGCGTGCAACGAAGTGACTTGATATCGCCTTCGGTCGAATATATTTATTCCACCAGTGCAAGAAAGGTGTTCTTTCTGCACAGAAACAAGAAAACAAAAAGATATCTGTTTTCTTGTCAGAAAATCTCTCATTTTCTTAAATAAGTAACTCGCCCATTTCTGGTAGTCTTCTGGCGGATATACTGGCCTTCTCGTAACATTTATAATAACACCAAGTATCAAGGATACATGAAATCTCCAAAAGATATTATAATAAATCAATCAGTCGCAATTCTCTGCGACGGAAATAACATTGAGCGCAGTATTCATGATGAATCAGGATCAACCGCAACCATGATCAACTTCGATACCCTCATAACAAAACTTCTCAGTGGTCGCGGACTCAATCGGCTCATCTATTTCAGAGAAGGACAAAACATCTCCTCAAAACTCGCTGACAGACTCCATGAGCTCTACTACGGATCTGTTATCCCCTGCCACAAATCAGCAGACATCCCTCTCTCAATCAAAGCAACACAGCTTGCATCTAAAGTTGATACCATAATAATCATGTCTGGTGATTCAGATTATGTAGAATTAGTACGCCATCTAAAATCAGAAGGAGTCAGAGTGGAAATTGCCGCCGTAGAGAAAACTACCGCTAAAATTCTGATTGAAGAAGCAGATCACTTTCATCCTATCACCAAAGAAGATTGGTTTGTGTATACTCAACCAAAAAACAACTACAAAAAATCAACAGAGTATAGATTTCCAAAAGAGAAACAAAATCCCCCAAAACTATAACCCTACTGCCTTCAACCAAAAACTCCACACAATCTTTATAATAAACTCTCTTCTAATCCATAGTAATATATGGTATTAGAAAAACTTGGCGAATCTCTGAGAGACACCCTCGCAAAAATCACTAAATCACTCTTTGTAGATGAAAAACTAATCAACGAACTCATAAAAGAAATCCAACGAGCCCTTCTCCAATCAGACACTAACGTACGTCTTGTTTTTGCACTCTCTGAAAAAATTAAAACCAGAGCAAAACAAGATCCACCTGCAGGAATTACCAAAAAAGAACAGCTCATCACCATAGTATATGAAGAACTAACCAAACTTTTGGGAAAAGAAACACGCGAAATAAAAATAGAAAACAAACCAACCAAAATAATGTTGGTCGGTCTCTTTGGATCCGGTAAAACCACAACCGCCGGAAAACTTGCCAAATATTACCGTAAACGTGGCTATAAAGTAGCAGTAATGCAAACTGATACCTGGAGACCAGCAGCCTACGACCAACTCGAACAGCTCGCAAAAAACGTCGGAGTTGATTTCCACGGAATAAAAACCGAAAAAAGCCCACTTAAAATATATCACACATTCGAATCTAGGTTAAAAGAATATGATATAGTAATAATTGATACTGCCGGTCGTGATGCCCTATCCAGTGATCTTATTGAAGAACTAAACGTTCTAAACAAAGTCTCAGAGCCAGACGAACGTCTTCTCGTAATTTCAGGTGATATCGGACAAGCCGCAGAGAAACAAGCAGAAGCATTTCACAAAACCTGTAATGTAACAGGTATAATTGTAACCAAACTTGAAGGAACATCCAAAGGCGGAGGAGCGCTTTCAGCCTGTGCCGTAACTAGAGCCCCTATTTTATTTATTGGAGTCGGTGAAAAAATAGATGACCTCGAAACATTCAACCCGAAAAGATTTGTTGGCAGATTACTTGGTATGGGCGACCTCGAAACCCTTCTTGAAAAAGCACGAGAAGTAATCGATGAGTCCAAATCACAAGACATGCAAGCAAAATTCATGAAGGGAAATTTCAACCTAATAGATTTGTACGATCAAATGGAATCAATGAAAAAAATGGGATCATTTGGAAAACTCATAGAAATGATCCCTGGTATGGGGTCTTTAAAACTCCCTAAAGAAGCACTCGAAGTACAAGAAGGCAAACTTGAAAAGTGGCGATTTGCTATGAACTCAATGACAAAAGTAGAACTAGAAGATCCAGACACACTTGGTGCAACCCACATAGAACGCATAGCCAAAGGTTCCGGTGTAACCCAAAACGATATAAGAGACATGTTAAAACAATACCGCCAAAGTAAGAAAATGATGAAAATGATGAAAGGCGAAGGTGATATCAACAAACTCATGAAAAAAATAGGTGGCAAAATACCAAAAGGGATGTAAACCATTAATACAAACAGCAACCAAAAAGTCACATTAATAAACTCTAAAATATTACTTCTAAGACTAAAGAGTTAAAAAAGAATAAAACTAAAGTAGAATAACTAAAAACAGCACAAATAGGTGAAAAATGGCAACCCCGGAAGAACGCGTCAGCTTAAAATGGATTCAAGAATCTGACATTAAACAAATCCGCTCTCTCATTCAAAATTTAGAATCACTTAAACGCAAAGTGGAAATTTTAAAAGGCCAACTAGGATTCATTGATACCGCATACAAACAAGGGTCAGGAAAAAAGGCTACCACTCTTGATATACACCACTTTCAGCGTGTCCACAGCGACCTCCGTGATGTTGAAAGACTTAGTAGATCAATGTCCAGACTGATTATAGGTGATCTTGCAACCGCCAAAAGAATTTTAAACAAAATTCGTTAATTTTCATATTGGAAGCTTTAGACAAGATGGAAGCTTTAGACAAGATCAGAAGAAAACAACTCTTTAAATAGATCTCTCATCGCGAAATCCGCATTTTTTACAATACTTCACCATAAAAAGACCATCCGGATATTGATGTTGGCCCTCGTGAAGTTTTGAGTTACAATCAGGACAAGATACCAGCATACAAATCACCTTTTAGATTAACCAGCCCAGCAGGACTAGGAAGCAACATTTAAGCTTTCTGTGACACCCGTGGGTAAAAACAACTAAGCAACTCCCGAATATCACCAAGAGTAATATTCTCAAAAGTGTTAGTATAAAAATTAAATGGAAAGGCTAAAGACGGCAACATATAAAACGCATCAACACTTAACCACCTATCTTCAAAAGCAACACGAACTTTATGAATCAAAGGATCAGAATCACGCAATGAATCATAAATAACTTCATCAGCATAGAGTAACTGTGTCAAATAATCTGTAAGACATTCCTTAGCCACTATCACAAGACCACATCCCATATTTTTATTTTTTGGTAATTTATAGAAACACTGTGATTCAAAAGAACAATCAACAAGAAACAGTTCACTATTCCCCAAATCCAAATAGCGAACAGTGAACCCCTTCCCACGAGCTTCAAAAGATTCAGAACCAGTATAAACACTTGTTAAGTTCAATTGTGTTTAAGTTCTAAATTACGGTAACGAGGGGGGAGTTCGGT
>CAYJTE010000029.1:0-8731 GCA_964372965.1 uncultured Methanosarcinales archaeon | reverse complement strand
CAGTTGGCTCATCTAAAATTAGTATTTTTAATATAAAGATATGTGGTGCAAAAGAGACCCACCAGAAAAGCATCAAGTAAAACATGAAGAATCACAAAAATAATTGGATAAAATATGTAAAAAAGAAAGGAAAAGAATGGGGTCAAGAATCAATGGGAGTTATAGTTGAAAATGACTTAACCTATGTGAATACTAAGTAATCACACTAACAAGCTCCCAATCTTAGTTACCTTTATTCCCGTAACATCTTTAACATACTCACGCATTTCTTCATATTGAAGATTACCATCTAAATCTTTGATTAAATCGTCTAAATGGTAATACATAACACCTTTATATTTTTTTTGTTCTTCTTTTAATGCTTTAATTATTTTCTGTTTCTTTACTTGCCTCATTTTCCTTTTCCCCCCAACTGTATCTCGGACAAATTCTATGTTATAGGAATCATCTATCTTTATTCCCACAATTTTACAATTCAATCTTTCTTGCATTTCATGGGTGAAGGTAATAAATTCTAACCCTCAATACTCATGGTTAGGTCTAAATTTATTTGCAGCCAAAGTTGCCCTATAATCATCAACAGTCTCCCGCACAATCGTTTTAAAATCATACTTTGGCGTCCACCCAATATGGTTATTAATCTTTGAAACATCTGGGATTTTATTCCATGCTTCTTCATAATCTTTGCCATACACTTCTTTTGGGTCAAGGAGACTAATCTCAGAATTTGAATTTGCACATTCTTTCACGATTTGTGCAACTTCTAAAATAGAGTGCTCATTGGAAGGGTTCCCAATGTTGTAAATTTCACCAGTTATATGCGACCCCATAATTTTTGTAATGCCCTCAACAATATCTTTAACGTGTGTAAACGTTCGTCGTTGTTTTCCATCACCAAAAACAGTTATTGGCTGATTAGTCAGTGCTGCATGAACAAACCGTGGAAGAACAAACCCTGCCTTAGTACTCTGACCAACTCCTACAATATTAAAAGGACGAATAATATTGTATTTCAAATTATTATATTTGGCATAATTATGCAAACAAATCTCCGTAAGCATCTTCGCCACTCCATATTCCAAGCGCGTCGTAATCTTTGGTGGAACAATCTTTTCAATATTCTCATGTTGCGCGCTCGACCCTGGATCCTTTCCATACACTTCAGAAGTCGACATGAAAATGACTTTTGCCCCAGTCTTGGACGCAAATTCCGCAATCTTCATCGTATCATTCAAAATGATTGAACCCATCTTACCCGCATACTTGAGAACACCCGCCGGACCAACGGGACTCGCCAAATGATAAATTTCATCATAAACTTTATCGGAGTAATCAAACTCTTCAACTGAACAAGTGTAAACTTTCCGTATCTTAGGAGATTTCAAATCTTCAGGATGAAGTGAATTGTTAGCTAAACTATCAACCACATCAATAACACAATCTTCATCGCGAATCAACTTTTCAATAAGATGACCCCCAATAAAACCAAGTCCACCCGTAATCAAAATTTTTTTTACCACAAAACACCGCCTCTCATCCTTGTTTTTTCCACACTCTTGAATCGTAATGATAATCCTTTCTCCAAAATAAGTGATCCTTTTGGTTCTCTGGTTAAAATAATCATAAAAAAAGGGCAAAATAGGCTCTTATAAATCTTATGAATTTTGAGTCTTTGTTAATGGATCTACTGTATTCCATTTTGAATAGACTCTCCCCGCAAATCATAAACTACATATTCTTCATTTTCATAAACAACAGGAAATGTCATATTTTTTTCTTTCTTGAATACAGCATAATCTATATCATATTTTTCATCCAACAATCGTACTCTCTCTTCACTGAGATTATCATAATCAGAGATAAAATCTTGATAAAAGGTCTTATGAGAATAATTCACACGTCCAGGGTTCAACGCTTTCACTCGATCAAACCATTCTTGTGAGAATTCTATACTATATGGGGTGAGCACCCCATATTTAAAATCAACAAAAACTGACCTTTGCGCAATATTCCTAAACCCACCACATTCTACGGGGTACAAAAACAACGAGTTTTGCAAAGTATTTTCCTTAGCCCAGATTGCCAATCTATATTCATTTGTTTTAGAATAAATGGTAGGGAGTTGTATGTGGTCCAATACATCGAGTTGTTTCTTCGGTCCATAGCATGGATCTGTACTTTCGGAAGACCCTACAATCACACTTATTATAATCAGTAAAGACCAAACACTTAACCAAAAGAAACGTTTTCGTGTTACATCAACATTCAGTGTATATTTCAATAAAATTCCCACAAAAAAGATTAACGCGAGCAGGGTTGTTGCAATAATGGAAAAGGTATTAAACTTGAGAATATAACTTAGAACAGTAAACAAGGGAAGTTGCAGTCTTAGATGAATAAAAAGAGTTAGCAGTAATACACTCATCAATACTCCCAAGATAATCATTTTCCTTAAGTTCAAGGTTATTTTTTCAGAAAAAAAAGACATTTTTAAAAACCATATGATAATCAAGCATAGCCATAATAATCGATAATCAAACCAAAATAAAGATATAATCAATAATCCATACACAAAGTTTTCCATGGAAAAAAAATACTTTATCTCATCCATTTTTAATTTCATACGGCACGCAATATAAAATAAAGCCAAGATTGTAATAAAAATAGTGGGTCGAAACATTTGAATACTAAGGAGAAGTTTGTTTATCCATATCTCACTAACGAAGACCGCAACAGCTCCACAAAAAATTGCAGTTAGAAGTACGGCTTGGAAAAATTTTTTATGCTGCGAAGGGAAAAAATCCTCTTTCTTAAGTTCTTTCCAAAAAAGACAGAAAAAGAATAAGAATGGGAAGAAAAGTATTATTCCTGCTCCATAAAATGTGCTCAGAAAATAATGGTCAAACGCACGCAATTTCACCACTTCTTTCCATTCGTTTAAGGTATGTTGGTTCGTGTTTGTATCAACAGTTAAACTGGCTTGAAGAGGTATGATCAGCATGATCAAAAGAACGACTCCTCCTAAAATTATTTTCATTTTTTCATTCCTAGAGATGTTCTTCCAACATATAAAAAAGTAAAGTGCTACGACTCCCGTAGCATAAAATGTAGATAATATGTGAATAAAGGAGGAGATTCCTAAAAGAAAAATTGCCCAAAAATATCTTTTTCGTATAAGGAGAGCCAATGAGAAAAAAATAAGGCTCATTGCAATATCTCTATAAAAAAAGTATTCAGAGATTGTGCTTATATTCGAAAAACCTGGTTTTGGAAGAATTGTTAACAGTATTACGAAGGTTGCTATTTTTTTATCATTAAAGATGCTTTTGCTCAAATAATATAATGAAACAACAAAAAGAAAAGAGCTAAGGAGATAACCAATGAAAAAAATATGTTCTACCAAAAAATAGTTACTAAGGAATGAGACGATCTCAAAAAAAAAGTTAAATGTGTATCCAAAAAAGCCGATGTCACGAGAAAATAAGTACGGGTTATGCATTCCATAACTATACGAAACAAGAAAAGAAGAACGGAAGGTATACCCCCTAACAAACAAAGAAATTACAGTCATGCCTAACAATAACCAAAATTCTTTAAGTTTTAAGTAAATAGTATCTTTATTCAATCTGCAACCCCAAGGATTATTTACAGTTTGGGTTCGCAAACTACAATCACCGCAAGTCCCTTACTCCCATTTTTAAAGTTATTTTGGTATGACATGGTTTTCAAAAGTGCTTTTTTTAAAATATTAATTTCTAATAATTTCCCTATTACTCTTACTCCCATTCTATGATCAAACGCATTCTTATAAGAGCTATGTAATGTGTTAAGATGAAGTTTTTCAGAGTCCATTGTTTTATATCTGTTGTTAAGGTTTAATAGCAACCTCGAATAATAAAAAAAAGGATAACCAAACATTTCCACATATTTAATTTCAAAGTGTTTGCTCAGTAACGCTGTGATCTGCTCCTTTGAGTACCGACGATAATGCCCATAAAAATTATCATCTCCTCTCAGTTTACCAGAAGGAACCAAAATCATCATCTTACCACTTTGATCCAACACTTCCTTAAAATGAGCAACAAACTGTTCATCATCTTTAACATGCTCAATGACATCAACACAAACTATTGATTTATATTTTTTAGTGACTTCTAAAAAACCCATATTTTTTACATTTAGTCCTTTTGTCCTACAGATTTCCACCGCTCTAGCCGATAAATCAATCCCTTCAACTTCAAAATGATTTCTAAATACAGTTAGGTTCTCTCCCACACCACACCCTACCTCCAAAAGAGAACTTTCAAAGTGGAACTGTTTTAACAGTTGAAGTAGCCTTCTTTGAAGACACTCTTTAAGATAATTCAAAGTTACACCTCATCGTCTTTGTTAATTCATTTTGATTTAGATTTTAAACCGTATTTAAATATTCTGTCCAACAATATGATCCCCCTCACTTCTCAATTACCTATTTTTTTAATATCAAAAACATGTTACTTTTTTTTGCATACATAAACTATATCATGACTTAAAATAGGGAACCTCTTCAAATTAACTTCCCATCTAATTAAAGGTATTATCATTACCAGTCCGTACGCTTGTTTGTAAACAAAGAAATGTTTTAACAGATCTTTAAAGTCTGAAATATTCCACTCCTGCACATGAAGCATATTTTTTCTAGCAATGAGTCGATTCACTGTTTTATTGGGTGTATTTACTATAAACGTTCCTCCCGGTTTCAATATTCTTTTACATTCTATCAAAAAACCATGATAATTGTACAGATGTTCAATCACTCCACTCGCAATTACTGTGTCAAAACTATTGTCCGGAAGGGGTATTTTTCCATTCAAATCAGCTTGTATCAATTTTTTATAATTTTTCGGACACGACATCTTTTCTATATCAACACCAACGGCATCAACCAAATAAGGGTTTGAGAACCATCCACATCCCAAATCAACTACCTCCCCTTTAGTCAATTGAGCAACCAAGTTATGCTTCACTTTCCAATAATTTTTTTTGTGATATTCAACGGGGTTCATATCCAGATTTTTGTATTCCATTTTTTTCTCCTATTACCTATACAGAACTGCTACCTCTAGCAAGCAAGTTCGTCTCTTAACGAGTCACAGAACATCTCTACCTACAAAATCAAAGGTTCCCCCAAAATCAAGAGTCATAGCATTTTTATTTTCAGGAGCAACTTCAAGCAATCTTCGAAGTTGTCGTTCACAATAATACCTATTTCTTTTTGTATTGTAATTTACAACTTTATCCAAATCCTCTCTTACTGTTTCCTTTGCCATGCACCATTGATCTCTCATTGTTTCATATTTTACATACCTCCTCGAAAAGAGCGTATATAAACTTTATGAAGACCCAGCATCAAGACCAAGGCTCTGTAGAAAATCTCAAATAGTTAAACGCCCCCTTCAAGAAATCCTGAAGGGGGCAGGATGGAGAGTGAAGCTCCATCATGAACCCTGAAAAAAGATTACATACAAAAATCCATCGGTTGTTAAAACGCGCAGGTATCCCGCGTTGGGTCCATTATATGGGACCTAAAAAATTCGAAACTAAAGTTCTTTGTTTAGGACTTGTTATCAAACAAGTATATCAACTTTCCTACAGAAGAGCCATGAAGTTTCTCAACGAATTCTATGCTCATTCATTACACTGGACTACCCTTCAAAAAGCAGCAAAACGATTACCTAAATCGTTTTGGCAATCACTGCTTGCAGCCACTGTTGTTTGGGATGAAACAACCATTGCAGCTGCTGACGGAACGGGATTTTCCCGTTCAGGACCAAGTCATTATTATCTTAAAAGAATTGATCGCGAAGGTCCAGTTTGACGACCCGTACAAGCCATTTGTCTCATTGATGTGGAGAAACGGAAATTTCTTGCTGGAAATTTCCTCGCAAAACCACAGCATGAAGTACAGTGGATTCCCACTGTCTATCGACAATGCCCAGTGCCAATAGACATTTTGCTATTGGATAAAGGATTTGATGCAGAATGGCTGCATCAATGGCTAAATGACCAAGGTACATTTGGTGTTACACCCGTACGAAAGAATTGTCGTTGAGGAAAATTCAGAAAAATCATGCGTGATTGCATGGATTGGTGTTTGTATTGGCAAAGAAATATTGTAGAGTGCCTTTTTTCAGCACTCAAGAGACTTTTTGGATCGATTGTTCGATCACAAAAGATGCCAATGATAACTGCGGAACTCTTCTGTAGACTTATTGCCTACAACCTAGGCATTTGCCTAGGACTTTTTCTACAGAGCCGAAGACCCACAACATATTATCACTATTCTTTTTCCAAAACCCTTGGTACATTCCATCATCCCATAACCACTTTTTCCAGTTCCTGTGTTATCCCGAAACTATTTCCCTACGACAAGTTTGATAGGGTTATGAAATTAACCCGTTCTAAATTTATCGAGACAATTCGACGTAAAAATGAGGGGATAACCACATATCAAGCCCGCAAGATTGCGGGCATTTCCATGCGTAGAGTTAACCAAGTTTGGAGAGAGTATCAACTTACTGACAAAGTGCCTGAAATTGGCAAGAAAAATGGCCGTCCAGCCAAACCATTTGAACAATGGGAAATTGACATGGTAAATCAGATGTATCAAAAATACAGAGTCTCTGCTGATACTCTTGAACGATTGATTGAACGTGATTTTAAGAAACATATCGGCCATAATCGAATCCATAAGATTATGCTTATTCTTGGCTTTGCCAAGAACAAAAAGAAGAAAGATATTCGGAAAAAGGATTGGATTCGATACGAGCGCAGGCACAGCCTCGCTGCGGTTCACATTGACTGGCATTTGAACGGCAGAATCTATGTTTTTGCAGTGATAGATGATGCAAGCAGAAAACTACTTGCATTGCTCGAATGTAGTTCAGCAACAACGGAGAACTCCATAATGGGCATGAACCTTGCTTTGCAGCAAGGCAAAATAAAACAATGCATTTCAGATCATGGTTCTCAATTCATTTCAAATGTTGATGGAGATTCAAAATTCAAAGCGTTTCTCAAAAAAGAGGATATTAAACAGATACTCTGTCGGGTGAAACACCCACAGAGTAATGGCAAAGTGGAGAGATGGTTTGAAGCTTATGATAGGCATCGTTGGGCGTTTCCAACCAAGGAAGAATTTATGCATTGGTATAACGAAATACGCCCTCATCGAAGTTTACATTTCGAGGTGCTGGAGACGCCAGCACAAGCATTTATTCGGAAAATGAAGACAGAGGTTTAATAACATGAAACAAAATTACTTCACAAAGGGAAATAGTTTCAGGATAGGACAACTTTTTCCAGTTCCACTAGGTTTTTATACCAACAGCCAAGATTAAACTTCATGACTGATCCCAAAGAAAGACTTCTAAAAGGATCAGTAATAGCCTTCATCGGTTTCGCATTAGGTGGCGTCTTTTCATATATTCTCCGAATCATTCTAGCCAGAAATCTCTCACTCGAACAAATTGGGTTATTCTCTGCAGTCCTCAGTTTAATAATAATGGTAACGTTATTCCAGAGAATAGGGACAGAATCTGCTCTTGTCCGGTATATTGGAGTGTGGAAAGAACAAGGGAACTACACCAAAATGTATGCGGGAATCAAAGGAACAGTTATTTGCCAGTTGCTTGTTGGAATAGTTTTCGCTCTATGTCTGTATCTACTCTCACCGTGGCTATCAACACATTATTTCAAAGATCCTCAAGCAGCAATGTTAGTAGTGGGTATGTCCGCTCTTCTTTTTTTATTGGTATTGGAAGATACCCCCCGCCGTGTTTTTCAAGGATTTGGGAACATGACTTGGTTTTCCTTACTTGAAGCAGGTAAGGTATTTCTTTTATTGATTCTCGTTTTGGTTGGTTTCTTGTTCTCTGTTTCAATATGGATCCCAGTCCTCTCTTACTTACTCTCCAGTCTTATAATCGGTTTGGTTGGTTCTTACGGTGTCATACGAAGTTATCCTTTAATTTTCAAAAACAGGACTGCTGTTCCAGGAACATTTAAAGAAGTGTTCTGTTATGGTCTTCCACTCCTATTTCTTGTAATCGGAAACAAGGCAATTGAAACGCTTGATCTCCTTATGTTAACCTACTTCTCAACACTTGATCAAGTGGGGATTTATAGTGTTGTACTCCCCACCGCAGCCATCACCTTATTTTGTTTCAGGCCTGTAGCTGTAGTAATAATGTCAGTAGCTATCGAACTCTGGGAAAAGAATCTAAAAAGTCAACTTCTCGATTTGACCAATTTGGTACACAAATATCTAACTCTAATCATGATCCCTGTCGTTCTGATCATGGCATTAAATGCCAAGTTTATCCTAACCACTCTCTTTGGCGCGTCATATGGTCCTGGTGCGGTAGCTCTCCAACTAATCCTCAGCTGCATTCTGTTCTATGGTCTTGCATTCATTAATATTAGTCTTCTAATGTCCATCGGTGCATCCAAAAAAGCAGGCAAGGTAATGATCTACGCCACACTATTCAATTTTGTAGTTAATTTTACTTTAATCCCTCCTTTTGGTATGCATGGAGCTGCAATTTCCACCGCACTTTCATATTTACTTACTTTCATTCTATCCAAGTATTACTTCAATCAAAATTTTAATAGTACAATCCCCACTGTTAAATTACCTCTAAAACGGATCATATCACTACTCCTAGTTTCATTTGGAACAATTACAGTAATT
>CAYJTE010000028.1:6036-8894 GCA_964372965.1 uncultured Methanosarcinales archaeon | reverse complement strand
TACTTTTCACCAAATTGAAATCAGACATTCGCGAACTAAACACCCTAATTGAAACAAAACTCAAACGAAATTTTCCAAAAAGTAAATTCAAACCACAACCACGTGAAGAAGTTCAAGAGCAAAATGAAGAACAGCCACAAAAAAACTCAGCACAACAAATGTCCTCCCCTCCGACTCAATTTTCATCACAGATAATGTCACAATCACCCACCAGTATGTCAACCATAAGACCAGCTCCTCCATCAAAAAAGGAAGCTCCAGAACCAGAACATAGTGAGCTTGATGAGTTAGAGCAACAACTGCGAGATATCGAATCTCAACTCAATAACTTGAAATAAAACAGTAAACACAACTAAACAATTTTTCTGAATTCTATAACACCCATATTTTTATATAAGAAAGATCAACACACAAATACAACACTAATATACCCATCATATGCAACACCAGGTTTATACAAAATCTCGATTGAGACCATCTCTATTTCATCTAAATTTACATTCAACTTTGTAATCTCAGAAATAAACCCGTCCTTATAACTTTTAAGAGTGGTAAGAACAACATCCGATTTCAGATCAAATGGAGTAACAGCTTCAGTCTGCCAAATTATGGGCAACACCCATTAACGAACACGGTTTTCTCATAGGAACAGACATAAAAAATAAAGATTATAAAACATTTGGAATATAGTATCACCACCAGATACATTAAGAGTAGGCCCCAAACCCACCCACTCCCGCACTGGTCAACCTCCACCACCTCTTATAAACCTGTAAACTTAATTTCCATACTATAAACTCAATTTCCCCAACTATACCTTTATAAAAAAACCTCAAAACTACCACTTATGCTCGATAAAATAATAGTACGTGGTGCAAGAGAACACAACCTCAAAAACATTACAGTAGAACTTCCCCGGAATAAATTAATTGTGATAACTGGTCTTTCCGGATCAGGAAAATCCACACTCGCATTTGACACTATCTACGCTGAGGGACAGCGCCGATATGTAGAATCACTCTCTGCCTATGCCAGACAATTTTTGGGAGTCATGAATAAACCTGATGTAGATTCAATTGAAGGCCTCTCTCCAGCAATTTCAATAGAACAAAAAACAACATCTAAAAATCCCAGATCAACAGTAGGAACTGTAACTGAAATTTATGACTATCTCAGACTTCTCTTTGCACGAGTCGGCGTTATCCACTGTCCAACCTGCAACTCCACCATTAAACCCGTCTCTGCAGAAAACATTGTAAGCATGATCATGGGTGAACCAGGGAAAGAAATAATCATCCTTGCACCAATTCTCCGCAGCATTAAAGGAACACACGAAAAATTGCTTGAAGACGCCGAGAAAGATGGCTTTGCCCGCATCCGCGTGGATGGAAAAATTTACCGCACAGAAGACGCACGAAAACTTAAACTTGGAAGATACGAAAAACATTGGATTGAACTTGTAATTGATAAAATAGAAGTCAATGATGATAATAGATCCAGACTCACCGAAGCTGTCGAACTCGCACTTAAAAAAGGACAAGGAACAATGATCACACTTGATCTCTCGAAAACAGCAGAAACAAAAAAAGAAAATAGTATCCAAAAAGAAGAAACAAAAGAGATAGGAAGAGGCTCTGAAGAAACAATTTATTCCAGTTTTGGAGCCTGTCCAAACCATCCAGAAGTAACCTTCGAACAACTCGAGCCCCGTATGTTCTCATTCAACTCGCCCTTTGGTGCGTGTCCAACTTGTCTTGGAATAGGAGAACAACTGGAACTATCTCCAAATTTAATAATTCCAGATAAATCGAAAACTATCCTAAATGGAGCAATCGCAGTCTACGGAAAAATGGACATCAAATGGCGCGCTCAACAAATAACCGTGGTGGGAAAAAAATATGGTTTTGATGTGTTCACACCTATATCCGAGTTCACCAAAAAGCAACTAGAAATATTGCTCTACGGAACAACCGAAACAATAAAAGGAAAATGGAGTAATGGCGCCTCAATGAATATGGACACTGGATGGGAAGGAGTTATACCTCAAACCATGCGACTCTACACCCAAACTGAATCAGAATACCGAAAAGAAGAAATTGAAAAATTAATGACCAGTAAACCCTGTCCTACATGTAAAGGAAAACGACTCAAAGAAAATATATTAGCCGTAAAAGTGCACAGTAAATCCATTATTGATATAACTGACCTTAGTATTGAAAAATCACTCGCCCTCTTTCTCAGTATCCAAACAACTTTCACCGAAAAGGAAATGTTCATCGCAAAACAAATCTTGAAAGAAATAAACGATAGATTAGGATTCTTAAACACCGTAGGACTCGGATATCTATCTTTATCAAGAGCCGCAAGAACTCTGTCCGGTGGAGAAGCGCAACGTATTCGACTCGCAACGCAAATTGGAGCCAACTTAATGGGTGTTCTCTCTGTGCTTGACGAGCCTTCAATTGGACTTCACCAACGTGATAATGAAAAACTCATAGCCACTCTCCACCGTCTGCGAAACCTTGGTAATACTTTAATCATTGTTGAGCATGACGAAGAAACCATAAAAGCAGCTGACTATCTAATTGATATGGGACCAGGTGCAGGAATACAAGGTGGTCACATCTGTGCGCAAGGAACACCAAAAGCAGTAGAAGCAAACGAAAATAGTGTAACGGGTAACTACCTCGCAAAACGACTAAAAATTGACATTCCCGAGACCAGACGCACTGTCTCTGAATGGATAACACTCGTAGGTGCAACTGAAAATAACCTCAGAAACCTTGAAGTAAAATTACCAGTAGGAGTACTTTGTGGGATTACAGGTGTCTCAGGTTCCGGAAAATCAACGTTAATGA
>CAYJTE010000028.1:0-6026 GCA_964372965.1 uncultured Methanosarcinales archaeon | reverse complement strand
CCAAACTCTCATGCCCGCATTACAACTTCAGTGCGGTTACAACGCAGGAAAAGTAGGAGCGCACCGAAACTTAATCATTCCAAAATCAGTAAGAGATATTGTCATTATTGATCAAGATCCAATTGGCCGAACACCAAGATCAAATCCTGCAACCTACACCAAGATGTTCGATGAAATTAGAGCACTCTTTGCAGTAACCAAAGAAGCCAAAGCGCGTGGATACACCGAAGGAAGATTCTCGTTTAATGTCTCTGGTGGCAGATGTGAAACATGTAAAGGAGACGGATTAATCAAAATCGAAATGAATTTTCTCCCCGACGTCTTTGTAACCTGTGAAGACTGTAAAGGGAAAAGATACAACCAAGAAACACTTTCAGTACTCTACAAAGAAAAATCAATTGCTGACATATTAGCTATGAGCGTTGATGAAGCACTTCCACTCTTCTCAAATCACAGCTCGCTAAATAGAAAATTACAAACTTTAGTTGATGTTGGATTAGGATATATCAAACTTGGCCAAAGCTCAACCACCTTATCAGGAGGAGAGTCTCAAAGAATAAAATTAACACGCGAACTCTCAAAGTTCAAAAAAAGTGGAACCGTCTACCTTCTCGACGAACCAACAACTGGACTTCATTTTGAAGACGTAAGAAAACTGATAATCGTTTTAAACAGACTGGTAGAGAAAGGAAACAGTATCTACGTGATTGAACACAATTTAGATGTTATCAAATGTTGTGATTACATTATTGATCTCGGACCAGAAGGAGGTGACGGAGGAGGAGAAATATTAACAAAAGGTACTCCCGAACAAGTCGCACAGTCTAGAGTCTCACATACCGGAAAATTTTTAAAAAAGATATTACAGAAACAGTATGATTGTATCGTTTAAATTTAAAATTATATGGATATATATGTTTTTGGCAAAAATACATGCTAAAATTTATAATCTCCCTTTAATGAGCATACCCTCATGAGAATTCTCCTCGTAGATGATGAATTAGACTATATTTTAATCTTAAAACGAAACCTTACCAAAACTGCAAATGAATTATTAGAAAGTGGCCACATGCACAATTACCATATTCGAGCCGTGACAAATCCCGCTATAGTTCTATCAACAATTTTTCCTATACCACAAAATCAACCTCAACATGACCCAAGCTATGATTTAATATTTATGGATACAAATATGCTCACCCATAAAGGCTACGATATTTGCCTGGAAATCATACAGGAATGTAAACATAAAGAAATGGGAAATATCTCCATTATAGGAATGAGTTCTCTTCAAAGCGATATCAATGTGGAAGAATGGAGAAAGGCTGGAGCGGGGGGATTTTATGATAAAAATATGCTTATTAACTTAAACAACGCAGGATCACAACCAGGAAGATTTATGCTTCCAGGCAAAACTGTATTAGAAGGCATACTATTACAACACACACAAGCAATCCCCCATCAAGATAATGGCCCTAAATCCCATCCGGGGATGTATTCTTCAGCAAATACGGGTTGTAATCTGCTCACCCAATAAGTTTATAGCAATAACAATAATAAGTTCTGTAATGCGAGACATTAAAACTCTCCCCTCCGCCCCAGGTGTATACTTATACAAGGACAACACGGGAACAATAATCTACATAGGAAAAGCTAAAAACCTTAAAAATCGTGTTAGTTCATACTTTAGATCAACCGGTCTCACACCTAAAACAAAATTCTTGGTATCACATATTGAAGATATAGACTTCATTATAGTAGATACAGAAGTAGAAGCTCTTCTCCTCGAAAATAAATTAATTAAGCACCACTCCCCTAAATACAACATCAGCCTAAAAGACAGTAAAACTTATGCTTACATTCTCGTAACAGATGAAGAGTACCCTAAAGTTATGGCTGCAAGATCAACAACAAAAAAAGGTAAATATTTTGGCCCTTATACCGACGGATCAGCCAGATTCCAAGTAATGCAACTAGCTGTAAAGCTCTTCCAATTACGTATTTGTAGAACACTACCAAACCGAGCATGCCTAAATTACCACATTGGACTATGCACCGCTCCCTGTATTAACGCAGTAACAACCGAACAATATCAAAATCAAGTAAAAAGGCACTGGAATTTCTATCTGGAAATACAGAACCAACAATTATTAAATTAACCGAAGAGATGCAACAAGCATCGCTCGAAAAAAAGTTTGAAATAGCGCTTGAAAGAAAAAAACAACTTGAATCAATTGCGATACTAAACGAAAAGCAAAAAGTTGACATCATAAAAAAATTTGATCAGGATATTATAGCTATACATAGCGAAAACAACCTCACAATCATCAACCTCTTCGCAATTAAACGTGGAGTGATACAAGGTAAAAAAGAATTCCGTTTTGAAACAGAAGAAAACCTCCTCGCATCGTTTCTAAGTCGGTATTATGAATCAAACGCCATACCTGAAGAAATCGTTATAAGTGAACCTTGTTCAAATGAAGACTCAGAAAAAAATGCTCTTGAAGAATACTTCTCAATAATCAAGGGATCTAAAGTAACCATAACCATACCACAGCGTGGAGAAAAGGCCGCCCTCGTTGAAATGGTACTTCGCAACGCCAAATTTGGCTCATCAGAAAAAATTCTCGAAGAAATGCAAGAAAAACTACGTCTTCCAAGTGTACCACGCGTAATAGAATGTTTTGACATCTCAAATTTGTCCTATGATTACATTGTAGCTGGAATGACCCAATGGGTGGACGGAAACCCAAACGAAAGTGAATATCGTAAATTTGAAATAAAAACCGTAAAGGGAAAAAATGATGACTTCGCCTCCATATACGAAGTAATAGTAAGAAGATATAGTAGATTAAAAGAAGAAGGAAAAGTTATGCCTGATTTAATCATTATTGACGGTGGAAAAGGCCAGCTACACAGAGCAACAACTGCCTTAAAAGAAGTAGGTGTCATCATTCCCATAATTTCTCTAGCTAAACAACAAGAAGAAATATTTATCCCGTATCAACCCACATCATTAAAATTTAACCTAAACACACCTATGATGCTCTTCATCAGACGCATGCGAGATAGTGTACATAATTATGCACTTTCATACAATCGCAAGAAACGACATATGCGCATAAGAAATGAAACCGCAAGATAATATACTAATTTAAACAATTAACCACCCCAAAAAAGTAAAGAAAGAAAAAAAGAAAATTACTTCCGCATTATTGCAGCAATGAGAAGCATCAACACTGCCACAACTAAAAGTGCTCCAACACCAATCCATGCGTACACACGCATACCATCCCACCCCTTCTCTGCAGTAGTAGGGATGGTTACCGTAGGCATAGTACCACTAAACGTCTGAAGTTCAACCAGCTGAGTAGTTTCAGATGGAAGAACAACTGCTCGCGCAGATGGTGTATTCACACTGCGAGATGAATCAATCTCAGAAGATGATGATTTATTAATCCCCAGCGTGTCATTAATATCTTCATGTAACCTATCAGCATCATCCATAGTATCAGCAATATCATCTTCTAATTGAGGATTATTATCATCATCTTCAACATTGTTAAGTAAATCATCAAGATCATCTTGAAGATTCTCTACATCATCAAGTAAATCTTCGAGCTTGTTGCGATATTTATTTTCATCACTAGTATCATCATCTTTCTTCGCTCGCTCATATTTACGCTCATACTCATCATAATCATCATCATAATTACTCAAACGAGTCGTTAAATCTGCAAGTTTTTGTTCGTGAGCAGTCAGTCCAGAATCACACATATTGCCCACACTATCAGCATCAGTATCAGCCTGATCAGCATTCGCATTCAAAGGGCAATTATCAGAATCATTCAAAACTCCATCGCCATCCTTATCAGAATCACACACATCACCAAACGCATCAGCATCTAAATTAACTTGGTTAGCATTTGAAACATTCACACAGTTATCTCTTGAATCAACAATTCCATCATCATCTACATCAGTATCAACTGGTGGAACAACAGGATCAGCCAGTCCAGAATCACACATATTGCCCACACTATCAGCATCAGTATCAGCCTGATCAGCATTCGCATTCAAAGGGCAATTATCAGAATCATTCAAAACTCCATCGCCATCCTTATCAGAATCACACACATCACCAAACGCATCAGCATCTAAATTAACTTGGTTAGCATTTGAAACATTCACACAGTTATCTCTTGAATCAACAATTCCATCATCATCTACATCAGTATCAACTGGTGGAACAACAGGATCAGCCACAGCAGGCAGCATAACCAAGCGAGAAGTAAGTTCAGCACTAACCTTAGCCTTGGATTGAAGTGCTGCCAAACCAGCCACATCTTGTACTCGACCAAGAGCACGAGCTTGACGCCCTAAATCAGAAAAACTGGATTCTAAGCTACGAAATCGAGTCACAAGAGCAAATCTATCCGCGGCAAACTGAGCAGATACAGCAGCATACTGTGATTGTACAACCAAAGCACGAGACCGAGTAACGAGATTTTGATATGAAGCATCAGCTTGAACATATGCAGCACCAGCAACCAACTTTTGGGACTGATAATTAAACAGAGCAAGAGACATAAATCGATCAACATACCTTGTAGCCTCATCTAACTGAGGTTGTCCTAAGACTAATGGTTTACGTTGAACCACCGAAAGTCGAAGAGCAAGAGCACTATTAGACGCACTAATGCGATCCACTTGAGCATGGAGAACTACCAGTTTTTCAACAGTAGCGCCATTTTGATTAAAAATAAAATTTGGTAACGAAAAGATAGTATCTTCATACTGTTGCAGCGCAACCATATAACTATCTAACTTAACTTGATTAATTTGCCCTCCTGCAGCGGCAAGTGGAAAATCATCAGTAATATCAGCTTGAAAAGTCTGAACAGTATTTCCTCGTTGAATAGCAAGGTCAAGTTTTTCTTGAAATGTAAGACTGGGTGCTCCAAGACTAAGTGGCACCACTGCCAGTAACAATAGCAAACAAAAACCGAATAGTTTGTAGGTGTTCATAGTAGTATACCTTTATTTTGTTTTATTTCACTTAATTTTACGATTTCACTTAATTTTACGATTTCACTTAATTTTACGATTTCGCTTTATTTTACATTATGTCCTTAACTTTGTCAATACATCCCTAATTAAGACACAAGAGGAGGAAAATAATAATCTCAAATAAAGTATTTATCACTACAATGTAACACTTATTTATAAACTTTACCATTAGAAACTACTTAAAAGTAGAAATAGGGAAAAATATAAAAAGGAATATACAGTATAACATCAATATGCAACAACCACACCTTGAAATTGAAGTTTACTCGATCCAAAAACCATTATATCATCCAACCAAACGTGATCCACAAACACGCAAACACCCCCCTCTTATAATTGCCCAAGGACCAATAAGTATAATTGAAAGAAATCAGCAATTATATTGGAGAATAGGAGACTTTGGTTATTTACAAAAAATGAGAGAAGGAAACCTCACAAGACCAGAACCACACCTTATAACCGCAATACCCAAAGAAAAACTCACCAAAAAAACAATACAACTTATGTTCTACGACGCACTGCGAATAAAATCTGTAGAAAAAATTCACGACGAAGATATACAAAGAGGAGGTTTAGGTCCAAACAAATTTACGCTAGACGAAATTTGTTACAACTTAAAACTAAATTAAAATATCGCCACTAAAAAGAAAATAAAAACACAAACACTCTAAATAATAACTTCTCCCCTATGCTGTTTTGGGTGATAATTATGGATTTTCTTTTCTTTATATTTAGCACAACCAACAACTTGTGATTCATACATCAAAAGTATCATTCGAGACTCCCCCCCTAAATCACGCTCAAAATCCTCACCATTGAAATACATTTTCAAATCATCATATGAAAAATCAACAATATGAAGTAAGCGAACATGCTGCTTTTTGGCCAACTCACCCAGAAATTGAGCACCTTCTTTACTAAGTCTAATCTCTCTATCCTTCACTTCACCCACATAC
>CAYJTE010000027.1:0-8992 GCA_964372965.1 uncultured Methanosarcinales archaeon | reverse complement strand
ATCTATTTTACCGTTCCTGCCATACCCAAACCATCATAAGTAGTGCACAGCCACGAAATTGTTTTAAAGAGCATTTACATTATGCATAAATGCGCACAAAAATATTAATTGTAGGATACGATAATTATCATAACATACCCACCTTCCTCTCTCTACCCTACGAAATTGAATCTCATAACTATCCCGAAACAGCCCTAAGATACATAGAAAAAGAGGAATACAGATCAAAAATAGGTTTAGTATTAACCAATTTCTCCTTTAGTGGCAGGCACACCACTAATTATAATGAAGCAACCACTAATGGATTATCATTTTTAAGGGACCTAAAAATTAAAGGATACTCCAAACCATCACTTATGATCAGTTCAGCAGCATCAATTCAACTCCACACCAAAGCCCAGTTATTTGGAGCAGTGGGATGTCTTGAACATCCCGTACCACCCTACTTTAACACCATTTGTGAAGAATTAATAGAGTTACAAGCATCACCCACACTCGAAAAACATATAGCTATCAGTGACATATACCTAGATTTCAGTGTCGAATTTATGAAACGTAAAACCACCGAATCTCGTTGAAAAACTTCCCCTACCCTCCTTCGCCAAAAATAATCTTAATAATAATCTGAATAATAATCTTAATAATCTGAATAATAATCTTAATAATCTGAATAATCTGAATAATCTGAATAATCTGAATAATAATCTTAATAATAGGTTTAATTCATGCAATGTTTATTATATACCAACCAATTTCATACCCCATGGTTTCAAACAAAACAAAGTTAGCTCAAATAGAAGAGTGGAGCAGGGAGATTGTAAGGCGACAATCGGCCGTTCTCGTTGAAGGAATAGCTGATAAAGAAGCCTTAGAATTATTAGAAATCGAACGCATCTATCACCTAAATAAACAACCATTGTATGTAATAGTAGAAGAATTAAGTTCCGCATACACAGAAGTAATTTTACTCTTAGACCTCGACACCGAAGGAGAAAAATTATGTGCCAAGTTAAGATCAGACTTCATCGCATCAGGAGTGAGAATTATAACCTCCCCACGGGAATGGCTGCGTAAAAATACCAGCATCAAACAAATTGAAGATATAAAAGGATACCTCCTAAACTTACGCAAAGAAGTAATAGGATCAGAACTATAACTATCATCTAAATCATACCTACATACCACCGCGATAAAAGCCAATAGATCAAAATCTACCCTCTTCTTCGAAATTTTTTTTCAAGTTCATCAGCTGTAACCTTAATAATAGAGGGTCTACCATGAGGACACGTAAATGGAAAATCACACCGTCGCAATAGTCCAATAATCTTCTCAAACTCAATTTTTGTTATCTCATCACCTGCTTTTATCGCCGCTCTACATGCCATCCTCGTGATAATTTTTTCTTCCTCAGCATGAACAATATCAGTATTCCTACCCTCACTCTTAATCCCTAGCCCCTTATTCACCACCTGAACAGAACCTTCAGCAATAGAATCTAACACCTCAAATAAAAGTTCTTTCGGCTGCGCCCTCTCAAACACAAACGGAATACTACGCAACATATAACTTACTGGACCAATTTGATCAAATTGAAAACCTAAATCAAAAAATACTGACTTATACTCTTGAAGTATAATATTTTGTGTAGGAGTAATTTTAATCAGCACCGGGCAAAGAAGTTGTTGAGTCCTAACATTCTTATTTACCTTCTCTTGCATAAACCTATCATACATAACTCGCTCATGTACTGCATGCTGATCAAAAAAAAATATCCCACCAGCTGTTTCAGCAACCCAAAAAGTTTTATGGAACTGTCCAAACAACGTAAATGCAGGAAGTGTGAATCTCGTATTTTGAGGTACATCTTGAAGTATATCCTGAGGTACATCTTGAAGTATATCCTGAGAACAATCTTGATCTTGACGAATATCTAGAGGTGCGCTCTGAGATCCATTGTAAACATCAATTCCTGTTATTTTATCCCCCGTTATTTTATCTCCCGTTATTCTATCTCCAAAAATAACCCCATTAGACCCCCTATATCCCACATGCGATTCAGCAACAACCCCTGGAAGTGCAGTAACATTATTATTTGTGCTACCATAAGATGTATAATTCTTATGCAAAACATCACTTTTCAATCCCCCCTCCTCAGTACTGATAAAATCAGGAACACCTAATGTTTTTTGCATGCTTTGGTCATACGCATATTTAAATTTCCCACACTCTTTATCATTCAAACGTGAACCATAAGCTGAAAGACCCTTTACCTCAACCATAGGAATCACATCAGCTGACTCAAGTGCCATCAAAACTAACCGAGTAATTTCAGAAATAAGTCCTTCTTTATGTTCAATTTTAACCTCTGTCTTTTGTGGATGAATATTAACATCCAGAGTCAAAGGATCAACCGTAATATAAATAACAAAAACAGGATGTTTCCCTACAAATAAACGAGCATGATATCCTTCATAAATCGCCTTAGTAATATCATTATTTCGAATGTAGCGATTATTAATAAAAATAGTTTGAATATTCTTATCTCCTCTACAATCATACGGTTTTGAAATGAACCCGTGTATTTTATAGGAAGACCCTCCATCATCCAGATTAAATTCAAGAAGTTGTGTAGCTAAATCAAACCCATAAACATTTCCTATCCTACTTCGAAAATCATCAGTACGCGGGGCATGTAATATTTCATGATTTTCATGGATTAACATAAAATCAACCAGCGGATTTAATAACGCATAATTAGTAGTAATATCCACAATATGACTCATCTCAACCGCATCAGATTTGAGAAATTTTTTCCTCGCCGGTGTGTTAAAAAATAGATTGCGGACTTCTAAAGTAGTTCCAGTGTTGTGGGCCGCCGTGGTTTCTGTTACCATCACACCACCATGACACTCAATTTTTGTAGCTCGAGAAGCATCCTTCGTCCTCGTAATAATACTTAACTCAGATACAGCCGCAATACTCGCCAGCGCCTCACCCCGAAATCCAAGAGTATGAAGATTATACAAATCAGTAAATGTTTGAATTTTGCTTGTAGCATGACGAATAATAGAAGAGCGAGCATCATCAGCACTCATCCCCTCACCATTATCAGTAATAGAAATGAGATCTTTCCCATAATTTTTGATCTTAATAACCAGAGAAGTACAACCCGCATCAAGAGCATTTTCAATCAACTCTTTGACAATCGATGCCGGACGTTCAACTACCTCCCCTGCTGCGATTTTATTAATGAGTTCTTCCGGAAGAAGTTTAATTTTTGCCATAGTTAAATATCAAACATGAAAGAGCAAGGATCATTTTTATGGATTGTGGTTGTAGCCGTAACAATAACTCAAAAAACATCATTGAAGTGTAGTTTGTCTCTGTGACACTTTGCCAGTTCCCTTATCTTTATCTAAAACCTCCTCAAGTTTCACACCCAATTGAATTTTAACATCAGTAGCCAGAACAACACCCAAAATTTGCCCTAAATCAGTCAAAGACGCACCTTTAATCAACTCTAAGTTTTTAAACCCATGATTATACAATTTACGCGCACGAACGCGGCCCACCCCTTTCAACTTGAGAAGACTGAGTAGTTCCTCTTTAACACCATACTCCAACCGAGTATGCAGCTTCATCAATTCGCGCGCAACACCTGAACATTTCTCCACATTTGCAAGTTCAGCAGCCGACGATACAAGCCACAGAGCAGTTTCAACTTTAGCATAGATCTCCCCCGGTTTAATATCGAATTTTTCCAGAACATATTCTTCATCTTTTTCAGAAATCCACTCATCAAAAAAAAGAGCTGTTTTAATGGAACTCATAAATTCAGGATAATCGGGATCATAAACATTTGGCACAATTTCAAGTAACTGTCCAAACCTCTTGTTCAACTCTTCAGAAATAGTATCCTGTTCTTTATTTTTCACACTAACAAGAGGTCGCATCTCAAGTGTATGACTAACCATCTGCAACAATGAAAAGCTGGTGTGAAGATCTGAACCAACATTATATTTAGTAATACCATCAAGTATATGGCGAGCAGTTAACGGATCAAGATACAATTGAGAAACCCGTTTTCCAAGCATTGTTGAACAAAAAAAAGACTGTTGAAACTTCACCGGCAAGCCAATATTTTTTGCAATCTCTTTTTTTGCAATCTCTTTTTTTGCAATCTCTTTTTTTGCAATCTCCTTCTGTTTTTGAGCAATCACTGTACCAGACGTAAAAAAACCTCCAACATCACTTTTAAGTTTCACACCACAAACGACAGAAACATCGAGAGCAGACACACCAGAACCTATCAAATCCTGTTCTCCCGAATGAACAACAATAAAACACCACTGCTCAAGCAACAAAATCATCTTCTCCAAAATAGACACCAGTTTAGAAAGATCCTTATATTGATAAGCCCAAAACGTCCTTTGAAAAAAATCACACATACTCCTATAATCTTTAATAACACCAGATGAAATCAGAGCTAGCAAGTACGTTCTTAGCACTGGTTCAACCGCCAGTTTGGAGTAAATATCCTCAGGAAAACCACAAATATATCGATCAAAAATTTCCTCTTTTTCCTTAAAATCGCGAGCAATGGTAATAGCCTGACCTATTTTTTCATACTCTGGTCTCCCTGCCCTACCTGACATTTGCATATATTCCAAAACCGGAATCCAATCCATCCCCCAGCCTCCACTAAACCGCTTAAGGGATTTGATAATAACCCTATACGCAGGCATCGAAAGACCTGCAGCCAGTGTAGGTGTCGCACAAATAATTTTTATGTTACCCAACCTAAAATTTGTTTCAATAAGTTCGCGTTGTGCACTCAGTAAACCGGCATGATGAAATGCAATACCTTTTTTGAGACACTGCGCAAGCCGCCTACATTGCCTTGTTGGATGTTCTGTTTTTGCAAGAACATCTTTTTCCAAATCAGCACAATGTAAGGTGGTATGCTTAGAAATATCCTCCGCACTCTTCTCGGCCGACGCTCTACTCGGAGCAAAAATGATGGCTTGTTTACCCATTTCAATAGTTTCAAGAGCAAGAACAATAGTTTCATCCAGCATAAAATAACACGGTCTTTTCTCCTATAAAAAGGTTCGCAGCATAAAAAACTCATTGATGCTCAATCACAAACACTTTATACGTTGGGACTGGTGGAACTGGTGGATTATATAGTTCATTATTCACCTGTACATCAAAAGTATGTTCCACTTCATCCCTTCCATCAGAAACATAAACAGAAACCCTCTTATGACCCGGCGATTTGAAAATCCTCTCTAACTTAACTGTATTATGGACTCTTGGTTCACTCCAACTCGTTACCCAGCTATACAACAACTGATCATTCACATCTAAATCCTGTGCATCAATTTCAAATCGCACCGGTTCACCTAATTTAGCAACTGTAGTACTTTGAGTAGCCGACACAATCGCTGGTGCCAGATTATCATTTTTAACCGTAATTTTCACCGGATGAATTGCCTCAATTTCAGCATCAGACGCACCAAAGCGCATAAAATATACTTTTTTTTCGGAACTAAAACGTCGAATTGTAATATTTGACATCGCCACAAAATTATTTCGGATAGTATCTGTTTTATTGACAATAACATCATGACCCGGAGTCCAACTAAAAAGACCATCACGAAAAGACGCCCCTGGTGGAAGATCAAAAATACGCAATGTCAAATTATCGCCATCAGCATCAAATCCTGAAACTGGAAATTGTATCTGTTGGCCTTCAAGAATTGTAAAATCATCACCTGGCAAAATCAAAGCGGGTGGTTGATTAAACTTCTGAACATTCACTTCAACTGGTTTAGTATCTTGATATTGACCATCTGTAGCTGTCACATAAATAGTATGTGGGCCTTGATCAGTAATACTAGGAGTCCATTTATTATCTGTAAGTGGATCCGTATAATAATAATGAATAATATCCCCATCAGGATCCACAGCTGATGCCTCAAAATAAAGTGTTTGTGTCTCAGTAAGATTTATTGGTAAAGTACTATTAAGTATAGGTGCCCTATTAACATTATACACTTTAATCGGAACCGATCCTTTCGAACACCATCTCTTTCCGCACGATTCCACATAAAATATAATAGTTTTTGAACTAATAAAAAACTGCTCCAATCTAAGAGTATTCAAAACATTACTAATAAACCCTCCTCTACGGCGAAGTTCATCATAACTTGGAGTCCAATTAAGTGTTCTTGTCTGTAAATCCAATACTGCAGATGGAGGCAAGCCAGTTATGTTAAGAGTAATATTATCCCCATCTGGATCCTGGGTCTCAATAGTCCAAGATAAAATACTCCCCTCTCTAACTTGTAATTCTCGCGGAAGAACCAACAAAGGAGCACGATCAACATCTGTTATAACAATAGGTATTGTAACCGTAGTCGCAAGAATTTGATCAGTAGCAGTAACAGTAACATTATGCTTCCCTGCATCATCATATGTAGTCTGCCATTGACCAATACTAGTAAACGGTTCACTGAATGTATAACTCACCGACTCATTATCTTCATCCACCAAAGGCAGCTCCAAAATAATATTATCCCCTTCATCAGCAAGGATCTCAGAGTAAGTAACCTTTGGCGCCCGATTAGTGTTTTGAACATGCACCAACCATGTACGTGAAGTTTCAATCAACCCATCATTAGCCGTAAATAAAAGTGTATGGTCACCACTTTCATCAAAACCAAACAGATATGTCCCATTAATTTTATCAGATATACTTTTATTATCAATTGTCCACAAAATAGTAAGTTTATCTGGATCCTCATCTGAAAGATCAACGAAAAAATTGAGAAAATCACCCTCTTTGATATCAAACTCAGTATTATTGTTAAAACTATTCTTTATAAGAGGAGGCTGATTAGTATTCTCGATTTGTAACTCAATTCGACCACCCACCATAAATTCACCATCAGAAACATTAAAATGAACTATCCATATACCAGAATCGTTATAATTAGTATTGTAAAGACCATCTTTATTAAATGGAGGATTAAACTGATATTCCAAAGCATCACTATCAGGATCTTCAACCAGTAACTTCAAATCAACCGTTTGTGTTTCCTTAAGAATAACCTTACTTTGAGAGATCATCGGCGCCTGATTCTTATGATGGACAATTAATAATATTTGTGATGAAACCGTCTCCTTGCCATCGCTGGCAGTAACAGTAATATTATAACTCCCTTCATCATCATAAGTTGTCTGCCACTCACCTTTGCTATCAAGTGGCGAACTGAAAGTATATACAATCTCATCAAAATCAGGATCAACTGCCTTAGGAATCAACTTTACAAAATCAGTTTCATTAACTTCCAGTATCCTCGTAGCCGCGCTAACTTGACCAACTGTAACAAACATAAACAGCAGGAAGAAGAATAGTACAAAAGTAACGTTTTGATGGAATGATGGTTTCATAGTATATCCCCACCACCTCTCTATATAATTTGGACACTAACTTACCTTTAACACTTTCTTTTTAGTGGACACCATTGTACTATGTATTTAACTCCACAATCAGATGTATACAAAACCAATTGGATAAAACACTGATCGGATACAAAAAATAAAAAAATAAAAAGGCGGTTAGCCCACTACACAACCCTACTTTACCAAATTAACGGAGATAATTTCAGGAGGAGCATTTTGATCTTGTACAGTAAGATCAATTTTCTTTGTAACCTTATCTTTACCATCATCAGCTATAACTGTAATTACATATTGGCCGTGATCCGTAAATTTAGTTTCCCAAATCCCATCATCACCCACTGGATCACTAATGGTAACTTTTACCTTATCACCATCTAAATCAGTAACACTAGGCTTAAAACGTACAACATCACCTTCTTTAACCACCAATTTTTCTGTTATACCATCTAATGTCATAGTAGGTTTAACATTCACATCAAGTACCCGAAGTAAAAAGTTCTTCTCCGTTTTAAGCTCTCCATCTGTTGCCACAATTTTTATTTTATAATCACCCGCACTGGTGTGATCTGTTTTGAAAACACCATTTTTAAGTGGATCACTAATAGTAACCGTAACTTGATCCTCGTTGGGATCAGTAACTTTCGGCTCGAACTTCACCACTTCACCTTCTTTAACAGTAAGATCTTCAACACCATCAATATAAGGAGCAACATTAACTCTCTCCACAATGATTTTAAGTTTAGTAGTAGTACTTAGTTTTCCATCAGTTGCAACAATGGTAGATTGATACTCCCCTGCATCACCATAACTTGTTTTCCATTCACCCTTTTTATCAAGTGGTTTGCTAAAACTAAGATTTACAATATCACTATCTGGATCAGAGTAATTAACATATAACTTCAATAAATCGTTTTCCTTAACCTTTATAGTAGCATCGGTAATAGATTGATTACTTTTCTTAACATTTGTAACAACCGCACTCGTTGTACTTACCTGTGCTGGAGGTTCATCCCCAGTTGCTGTTGGTACTGTTCCATTAGCAGAAACACCTGCTGACCCATTAGAAGCACCTTCAGTTGAAACATTAGTAACCAACTCAACATCACCATTCGTTGTAGGGACAACTTGAGCAGTGCTATTTTTAGCACCCTGTGGGGGTAGACATGATGCTAGCATCAGAACTAGTATTAGAAACGTAAGTATTATCGATCCACTCTTTATCATTAGCACACCTCCGTGTGATTACACTTTATCTTTAGAATACGTATTTAAAGATTTAGAGTGGCGGATAAATATATTCAACTATTTTTTCCGCACTCTTTTACATACAAATCTAACCCAAAAAACATAATAAATAAAACCATAACCAACAAACGCAACATAAATAAAAAATGGCCCCGACGTGATTTGAACACGTGGCCTCACGATTGCCGCTCGATACATTATTATCAGTCGTGCGCTCAACCAGGCTAAGCTACAGGGCCAAATGGAGGATCAAAGGCAGGTTATTTTTAAAGATTAT
>CAYJTE010000026.1:0-8992 GCA_964372965.1 uncultured Methanosarcinales archaeon | reverse complement strand
CTTTCGCAGCGTAAAAGGATGTACAAAACTATCCGCATCAAGACATGCAAATAGTTCTCCCCGCGCTATTTCTAGCGCTTTATTAAGTGATGCCGCCTTTCCTTTGTTTTCTTGACTCAAGATAATCATATTTGATTTATCTACAGAAAATTCAGATATCACACGAAGCGTCTCATCATTTGATCCATCATTAACCACAATAACTTCTATCTTCTGTTGTGGATAATCCAGGGCATAAATAGATCGCAGTGTCTTTAGAATTGTCTTTTCCTCATTAAATGCCGGAACTAAAATAGAAACAAAAGGCTCATACGATGTCTCTTGCGTGGTTTCAGTTACCCGAAAACGGTCTTTCCGATCTAAATATACTAGAAACAGAAAAACACTGAAGTACAAAGAAATAATATACACAACCCACAACACACCACTCACAATAATATTCATATAAGTTCCTCTCGAGAGTAGGTGTGGGAAAAGCCACCCTTAAATGGTATATCATTTTTCTTATTCACCACTTCCAAAAAGCCACACTCCTGTAGTATTACCAGAATAAATCATTTTAAATCTTTCGTTCGATAGCAAAAAACGAAGTCTTTCTTCCTTGGGCAAAGTACGCGTCATCTCTGAGGAAAAGTAAATCACACTCACCCCCTTCGCTTCAAGAAGTGGAGCTAGTTCTTTCACATACGCCGCTCTTCTAACTAAATCATAATATTCTCTATCTCTTTCTCCCCCAACGGCAGCCTCACGGTGCGCATAGTATAAAATAAACTGCTCTTGTTCAGGTGATGAAAACACAATCACGCTTGGCGGAGTAAATGCCTCAATTGATGCTAACGCCGCATGATCATCTTTTGTTGGTGAAAATAATGATGCCCTCTCAACATAACCCAAAGTTGAAAAGAGTATTCCTAATATTACTACTGTGACAGTCAGTTTCTTAACAGTAGGAAGTGCCCAAGTATCTGTAAATAGTTCCTCTGCCGCGCGTGCGCATAGTACAATCACCGCAATGTGAAATAACAATAGCATCGATGAGTCAAATAATAATAATAATCCCAGAGTTCCAAGCATAATAAACGATTTCACTGACCACTCTCTATCCCAAAAAAGCACACTAAGAATCGCAAGAATGATCACTACAATTGATGTACCATAAGGAGATCCAAAATCTGATATCAAATTTGGAAGATCAATTGTCCCTTGCCATGAGTTGAGACGTAAAAAGAATGCTATACCACTTCCAATCACACTAAATCCAGTAATAAAAAATAAAGAGCGATGCCATTTCAAATAAAGAAGAACAAACGTTATCACAACCAATACTGCAAATGGGCTAACCATCCCTAAAAGTAATGCAAACGTCCCTGCTGGGATTAACCACCCTTTATCCATAAAATAGAAAACCGCTATAGTACATACAAATACCAGAAGAGAAAGAGAAAAACTTGCTACTCCAAAGATGAATGCGGGCGTAATTACAACAAGACCAAATATCAATCGCACCATATACGCAGATTTAATATGTTGTGTAACAATAGAGGTAAGAAAGAAAAAAGAAATACCTATACAAAGAAGTGAAAATCCAAGTATAATCACCCGAATTAAAATCTCGTCCGAATTATCCACAAATGGTGAAACCAGCGTAAGCATTTGATACACATCAGGTCCAAATAATACTGGATTTCCACTCCTAAAACGCAAAAACCAAACTATTCCTGCAAGAAGCGCACTGAGAAGAAATGCATAAAGTCCAATATACCGATCCACATGTTTCCACAGTGTGTGTTTTATAAGTTCCATTCTAAAATCCAACAATAATACCTTTTAATCCATCTCCGTATTAAAATCCAACATTAATACCTTTTAATCCATCTCCCTATTACTCTTCAAATCTTACCCTCTATTGGGATCGAAGTAAACAGTTCACTTTGTAAATTCGTGTCTCCACCTTGTAAATCCGTTCAAAACAATCAGCCGTTCGGTACGGTAAATCATGAATCTCATAATAATTACGTGCACGCGGAGTAAGAACTATATATTTAATATGGTACTTCTCAAGTAATTCCAGCGCAGGTGCTTGGAATGGAGTATTAAATAGGGTTTGTACATCTCTAAATCGTGTATCAACATCATCTGCCAGCAAAAACTCCTCATCCATCACATTCAACCTTTGGCTTTTATAACTGACTATATGCCCTTCTTCAAGAAGTGCTAAAACTCCCGCACCAGCTTCCGAGTTTTGTGATAACCACACAAATGCATCAAGTTCTTCCTGTTTTGGAATATCTTGAGCTACCGCAGCTGAGATACTGAGAGGAACAGTACTAATAATCAAAAGTCCAATCACCACAATTTTAAACCCTATTTCACGGTTTGCAATCTTCGTTTTCCGAAGAAACGCAAGGAGATCTTTGTAAAATACTGCAAACAAAATAGACAAAATCAAACCAAAAAACGACAACGACAACTCAAACGGAATAAATCGCAGCCATGCTAAAATAGTAGTTGACACCACCAGCGAAATAAGTAAAATCAAGCGTCTAATTTTAAGTTCGAATAAGCTCTTATACACCACATAAATTCCAGCTAGAAACGGAATAATACCAATAAGAAGAATTGCCGATGTAATCGAGATTGATGGAAAATAGTTTGCCAGTGCTTCGGAGGGTGCATTTTGAAACACAAACGAGATACCTTGATTTAAAAAATGCTTTTTAAACAAAATCAATTGCAACCATACATAAAAAAAGAATGAAAAAATGATCAAATCAATCTGTTCACGTTTAACTCTCTTCCCCTCAACAGCCGTAAGAATAAGATATACCACAAACCCTAAAATCAACAATACTGTAAGAGAGGAGGTAAAATTAAGTAACAAAAAGAACAAACCATAGTAATAGAGGTAGTTTCGCTTCTCACACATTATAAACATATAAATGCACACGAGCGCAAGAACAAAGAAAAGTGACTCTGGGCCGACCTTATTTGGAGTAAACAAAATGGGCAAAATAGCAGCCACCATACTTGCAACCAGACTAGATTCTTCATCAGCACTAATAACACGAGCAATAAGAAAAACGAAAAGTGGAATAGTAGCGTAGAGTAGGTTTGTAATAATTTTCGCTGCACTCTCCGCATCCATAAAAAACGCTGGAAGCGCCACAAAATAATGATATAAGGGTAAAAATCGAATCTCTCGCCCACCATAAGAATAAGAATCATACCATTCAGGGTATCCCTGCTCCGCAATACTCTCAGCTTGCCTCACATGAAAATACGATGGGTATGTAATCCCATCTACACTAAACGCTACTGTTAAACGCAAAATAAAGGCAATAACCACAATAGCTAACAGCACCGCAGCACTTCGTCGTTCCATAATCCTATCCACTATCCCTTATCAAAACACCCTATATATATGTTTCCGAGAAAGTAAGCCTCTTTTTACCTTTTGCCTTTTACCTTTTGTCTTTTACCTTTTGTCTTTTGTCTTTTACCTTTTGTCTTTTACCTTTTGCCTTTTGCCTTTTAATGTACACATCATACACTTATTAATCATCTAACATCAAACCTCCACTGTTTAACATCCATAATTTTATATCCTCCCGTTTGATAAACCCTCAAATGACCAAAGTCTCAACCGGCACCCTCTCCCTTGATCAGTTTCTAAGCGGTGGCTATGACTACGATATAATCACCACTTTTTTTGGCCCATCAGGATCAGGAAAAACCAATCTCTGTCTACTTGCCGCCGTAAAAATGGCTGAGACTGGAAAAAAAGTAATCTTTATTGATACAGAAGGCGGGATAGGAACAGAACGCATTACCCAACTCACCCCGAATCATCAAGAGATACTTGAACATATGTTATTCATCTCCCCAGTTCACTTCAAAGAACAAAAAGAAATATTTGATAAATTAAAAGACAATCTCCCGGAGAACCTTGGCCTCATCATTGTTGATTCCATCTCCATGCTCTATCGCTTAGAGTTAGGACAGTCCGATGAAGTGTACGAAGTAAACTCTGCACTTGGAAAACAAATAGCCACGCTTGTCGAAATTGCCAGAAGGAAAAAAATCCCCGTACTTATTACCACCCAAGTTTATGCTGACTTTGATAATAAAGACAAGGTTAAAATGGTAGGTGGCGACCTACTCAAATATGGGTCAAAATGTTTACTCGAAGTTCAAGCACTAAATAATTGTCGTAAGATCATCATCAGAAAACATCGAAGTCAACCTGAAGGCCAAGAAACATTCTTTAAAATAATTGGAACAGGAATAGAAGAAGTCAATCGCTAAACAAAGGGGAAATTTTCAATGAAGTGGGACCAAAATTTTCAAATAATAAGTGGTGTTTTTTTGACAACAGTTAAAATATTTCCATTTTAGAGACCAGAAAGTTTCCTTCAGCGATATTATCTTCTTCGTAAAAAAACATATACCTCGCTCACAAATTATAGATAAACATTAATATAATAGTCCCAACCCTCAACGTTCCATGGTAATAACCAGATTTGGTGAATACGAAAGTCATGGATCAACCGAGCGAGTACCATCCATTATTCTAAATGGGTCTAATAAAAACGCCTGGGCATGGCTCTACGCACCCACCCCAGAACCTCAAGAGATAAAAAAACGCACACTCAACCAAAAGATAGTAAATGCCGCAGCTGAAATTGGAATTGAAAATCTAATATTAATCCCTTGGAAACCAGGAACGGTTAGCACTATGGAAACTCGTGGTGTGATACGACAAGCACAGTTCGGACGAGAACAAAGACCACATCAATCACAAGACATCGGATATTTCGAAGCAGTCAACAAAGGATATAGCTATGATCATAAAGCTCCTTACACTGTTGAGTCTTTTATTGTTAATCCCTGGCCGTTTAGTGATGAAAAACAAGATGAGTTTCTTCATATTTTATGCACCAAAGGACTTAAACCACAAGCTAGAGCGTGTATTTTTGGATCACGCATTACCTACACCAAAGAAGATCATGATAAGTGGGACACCAGAACAATACTCTACCAATAATTAATTTCAATTAATCTTTAAACAACCCCGAGTCAATACTTCTGTATTATTATCATTATTATTATTATTATTACTGCATCCAAAAAACACAAAAATCCACATAACCTTTTTAAATAACCCCTCACAAACAATTTGTATAGCCAACGTGATTCAAGTAATCGATCACATAGCTGCCTGAGGCAAAAATAAAGGCAGAAGACACATAAGTCTTCTCTATTGCTCAAAAAAAATACAACAACAGATATGGTGAAAAATATGACCACAGCCACGCAAGTACAACAACCAATTGAAAAACAAGATACCAAGTTACTCGACTCTAACGAGTATTTAAAATCCGGAATCCACATCGGAACAAAGTTCAAAACCAAATACATGGCAAACTTCATCTACAAAACCAGACCTGATGGGCTTTCTGTATTGAATTTGAAAAAGATTGACGAACGAATCGGTGTTGCAATCAATATGCTCTGTATGTACGAAGCAAAACACATTTTGATTGTAAGTAGACGAGAGAATGGTTGGAAAGGACTCAAACTCCTCCATAAGTTAACCGGAATCCCCGTAATTAGCGGAAGATACCCCCCCGGAATATTAACCAACCCCAATCTTGAAACATTCACCGAGCCAAAAGTAATCATGGTAAGTGATCCTTGGCCTGATAAAAATATTGTTGAAGACGCAGCCAGAGTAGGAATCCCCGTAATTGCACTATGTGATACCAACAACCAATCGAATAACATTGATCTTGTTATCCCCTGCAACAACAAAGGAAAAAAGTCAGTTGGTCTCGTATTCTTCCTCATTGCAAGAGAATACATGGTTCGCAAGAACATGATTCGTAATGTAGACGAGTTCAAGCACCAAATTGACGACTTCGTCGACGAATAAATATAAATTATCTATTTTTTATTGATTTATGTATAGTTATTGATGCATAGTTAGTAAACAAAGTTTTTTGTATGACTAAACGACATTTCATCCCTCTTCCTCTTTCATAACTCTTAAGAATCACCAACACAGAATCAGCGTATGAAAAAAGTAGTAGTAATTGGTGGTGGAACAGGCAACTTCACCGTCCTCTCCGGTTTAAAAAAATATCCGGTAGATCTTGCTGCCATCGTATCCATGGCCGATGATGGCGGATCAACCGGGATCCTCCGAGACGAACTTGGCGTACTTCCACCAGGTGATGTAAGACAATGCCTTGTAGCCCTGTCAGATTCCAGTCGCATTATGCGTTCTCTCATGAATTATCGCTTTGAAAGTGGGGGATTACAAGGTCATAGTTTTGGCAATCTTTTTCTCTCTACACTTGAAAAAGTAACAGGATCATTTGAAAGTGCAGTAGAAGAAGCAGGAGTCCTGTTGAATATTAAAGGAAAAGTCATCCCCGTAACCACTAACCAAGTTCGTCTCTTCATGATCTTGCAAGATAATACTGTATTACAAGGTGAAAGCGAGATATTACTTTCTAAAAATATCCACCACGGTTTCAAGTCAATATATTTGGAACCCTTCCCCAAAGCGAATCCTCAAGCTCTCAATGAAATCAGAAACGCCGACTTAATAATAATTGGACCAGGAGGGCTTTATACTTCACTTATACCCAATCTTCTAGTTGAAGGAGTAAGTAAAGCCTTACGTGAAAGCAGCGCCAAAAAAGTTCTTATATTGAACCTCATAAACAAACATGGCCAAACTCCCAACTTTACAACCAAAAGGTACCTCACGGAGTTTCAGCGTTTCGTAGGAAAAGATATTTTTGACTACATCATCTTCAATTCTGAAAATCCCCCCAAAGAACTAATTGATACCTACACCGAAGAAGGCGAATTAGTACAAAACGACTTGGAGAGTTCCCGTCTAATCACATCCAATCTTCTCTCCCCCACACTAAAAGAAGTACAAAAAGGTGATCTTCTAAGGCGCAATCTCATTCGACACGACTCAGATAAATTAGCCGCGGAGTTGATGAAAATTGTTACTCATCTTTGATCTTGACGATACTTTAATTGACACCACTAATTCCACCCGCACCCCAAAACTACTTGAAGCCCTCGAGTCCATGATAAGAAACGGACTGAAAATACCCAACCTCACAACCGCCGAATCAGATCTTCTAAAAATAGATCAAGTCACAAAAAGCGGCGAAGAATCGCTCACTCAATTTGGCAAAAAGTACGAAGCAACCGAAAAAATAATCCAAACATCCATATCTGTATACTTTTCTGGAGTAGACCACTTAAACATATTACCTCTGCCCCATGCTATAACAGTAGTATCGCAATTACAAAAACATCATACTCTTATAATTGTGAGCACCGGAGAAGAAAAAACCCAACTCCAAAAAATAAAAAAAGCAGGATTATCAACAGAACTCTTCTCTGAAATTATCATAATAGAGTCATACCATAAAGGCCTAACTTATCAAGAGATTGTAAAAACACACACTATCTCTCCACAAAATATCGTAGTCATTGGTGATAAAGTTGCAACGGATCTTCTCCCAGCGAAAAAACTCGGTTTTAACACTATTCACATGCGACACGGACGAGGTGCAAACGACCTCCTCTCAAATCAAGCCGACTACCAAATAACAACTCTCTCCCAAATACCCGCAATCCTAATAAATATGCAGTCTGTTCGATAGAAAATGGATGCCATCATACTTGCCGCAGGAAAAGGTACCCGTGTCTACCCGTTCACTCAAACCACGCCAAAACCACTCATTAGAATTGCCAATAAAGCCGTCCTCGAACACAATCTCGACCAAATGGTTGGCATAATAACGCATGCCATAATCATCGTTGGCTACAAAAAAGATATGATTATTGACCATTTGGGACACACCTACAAAGGAATAAAATTAACCTATCTCATCCAAGAAGAACAAAAAGGCACCGGACACGCCCTTCTCCAAGCAAGAAACCTCATCGCAGGAAAAATGCTCGTCTTAAATGGCGATGATCTCTTTGCAAGAAAAGACATGTTAAATTTGCTCCAGTACCCCAATTGTATATTAGTTGAATACAAAGATGATCCTTCCGCTTTTGGATCAGTAGTAATTGAAAACAATAAAGTAAAAGAAATTGTAGAAAAATCACCTATTATCATTTCTAATTATGTCAACACTGGAATGTACTGTTTCGAGCAGAGTGTCTTTGACATCCTCCCAAAGTTAAAACCCAGCATTCGTGGTGAATATGAGTTAACCGACGCCGTAAAAATTCTTTCCGAGGAGCACAAAATGTACGCTCAAGCCGTCGAAGGATATTGGATCCCCGTAGGATATCCCTGGCACATTCTAGACGCAACCGAAATGTTGCTCACAAGCAGTCACACTCTTTCAATTAAAGGAACAGTTTCTGCCCATGTAAGAATAAGTGGGACATTTGAAATGGGTGAAGGTTCAGTTATTGAAGAGCACGGCATTCTCACTGGAAATAGTATAATCGGAAAAAATGTGAAAATCGGAAAAAATATTCTTCTAACTGGCTACTGTGCAATTGCCGATAATACCGTAATTGAAGACAATGTGGTGATCCATAACAGCATCATCGGCGAAAATTGCCATCTGAGAGAAAATTCTGAAATATACGACTCTGTCCTTGGAAACAACGTGGTAATACATCCTCAAGTTGTTCTTCATAATACCAACCCCCGCCTCATCACTAGCCAAAAAACTATTTCAATCCACATGAATGGAAAAACCTTTGACTCTGCCAAAAGAGAATTAGGTTCATTTATTGCAGATAACATAAATGTACAAAAATCGTTACCACCCGGTGAAATAGTTGGATATATCGAAAATGGAAACAATGGAAACCACTAAAGCAAACTTCTCCCTCATCTCATTCCTATCTAACGTATCGGCTGTGTTAGGCGAGGGCGAGCGAAGCGAGAGCGCAGCGCCCCCAAGGATTTCTGAAAGAAATCCGAAGCGTATGA
>CAYJTE010000025.1:0-9001 GCA_964372965.1 uncultured Methanosarcinales archaeon | reverse complement strand
GTTCTCCTAACCAAACACAGCTGGCCCTACACAATTCTGATATGCGATCAATCTCAGAAACCTTTATAAATAACCTACTTTTCAAAGTTACTGGACGGCCATAGGGGCGTGGTTCACCCGATCCCGTTTCGATCTCGGAAGTTAAGAACGCCTCCGTACTGGTGTGTACTGCGATACGTGGGAAAACTGGTAAGCTGTCCCCTTTTCTTTTTCATTAGAACTGAAAACAAAGAATTTTTCTTATAATCTGGACATGATTTTAAAAAACACAGTCTTCTTCATTACAAATTCATAACCCTTTTAAATTATCTCGCCCGTCTTATCCTATAAAAAGGTGGATTATGAAAGCACTTCTCTTAGCAGGTGGTTTTGGAACAAGACTCGAAAAAGGATATAATGAATACGCCGGCCCTCTAAAAGAACAATTAAAAAATTGGGTAAAAGGAAAACCAAAAGGATTAGTACACATCAAAGGCCAACCCATCGCCTCGCATGTAGTATGCCAACTTCTTGATGCCAACATTTCAAAAGCGGACATATACGTTCAAACCAATGATATCTATTTTACTCAGTATCAGCTTTGGGCAGAAAAACATAATATCCCCACAAAAAATATCTTAACCAACGGAATAACCAAATATGAGGACCGACTCGAATCCTTAGGAGACCTCAAACACGCACTTGACCATTGTATTGGATACAGCGATTCCATCTTAGTTATAGCCTCAGACACTCTACTCTATAATCACGATGGATCATTATACTCTTTCAAAAATCTTGTTGAAGGGTTAAATACAAAAGGTGGGATTCATCTAACAGGATATATTGCCCCAAAAGAGCGACTCACAAAACACGGTATACTACAATTGGACCAGCACAATAAAGTTATTAATTTTGAAGAAAAACCTATTCATCCAAAATCCAACATTGCACACGCTTTTGTAAATTTGTATGGAATTCCCGCCCTGCAATATCTAAAAGAACATTATAACAAATTAAAATCATACCCCCATCCAATAGTTCATATGCATCAGTTCTTTCCAACCTACGCACACATAGTCCCTAAGCGCGTTGATATAGGAACAATCGAAGATGTTATATCAGAAAATGTCCACTCCGTTTCCAGTCAACAAAAATGAAAATCGCAATATTTGGAACTGGTTACGTTGGACTCGTTACAGGTTCGTCACTCGCAAATCTCGGTCACAGCGTCATCTGCGTCGATATCGACCAAAAAAAGATAGAAAATCTCCAAAACGGAATATTACCTTTCTATGAACCAGGACTTCAAGAACTCACACTATCTCAAGTAAAACAAGAACGACTAACATTCACCACAAACGCTGGTCAAGCAATCAACGAGTGCGAAATAATATTCAACTGTGTAGGAACACCAAGTGATAAAGATAGTAATGCAGATTTACAATATGTTTGGTCAGTAATAAATACCATCAAAGCAAATGCTACCTCACCTAAAATCATCATCAACAAAAGTACTGTTCCACCAGGAACCGCACGAGAATGTCAAGAACTACTTAACACCCTATCCCGCAACATAACGCACCACGTCATATCCAACCCCGAATTTCTCAAACAAGGCAACGCCGTCTATGACTTCAATCATCCCGACCGCATAGTTATTGGATCAAATAATGAAGATGCCACCAAAAAAGTACATGAGCTCTACCATGGCTTACAAAAAACATATATCCCCATTATAGAAACCGATTGGGAAACCGCCGAACTAATAAAATATGCCAATAACTCATTTCTCGCAACCAAAATAAGTTTCATAAACGAAATAGCCAACATCGCAGACCACGTTGGAGCAGATATCAAAGTAGTAGCGCAAGCAATTGGACTTGATTATCGCATTGGTCCAAAATTCCTCAACGCCGGAATTGGCTATGGTGGTTCATGTTTTCCAAAAGATGTTAAAGCTTTAATTGCAACTGCCAAGCAAAAGAATTACCACGCAACACTCCTGCGTAGCGTAGACGAGTTCAACGAAACACAAAAAAAGATTCTTCTTCCAAAATTATATCAAGAATTCAAAAATCGAAACATCACCCGTCCAAAAATCTGTTTACTCGGAATAAGTTTCAAACCTAAAACCAGCGACATTCGCGGAGCTCCATCTGTAACCATTCTCAACGAACTTACCCAAAAATTTCCGCAAGAATCCATCTCATTTTATGACCCAGTCGCAAGTAATGAAATAAAAAAGTTATTTCCCAACATAGTAAGCCACAAAAATCCGTATGATGCAGCAAACCAAGCTGACGCTGTTCTCATTCTTACAGAATGGGACGAGTTTAGAAACATCGACCTAACTCAACTCTCAACCATAATGCAAACCAAAATTCTACTCGACGGACGAAATATTTATGAACCAGAGACTCTCAAAAATGTTGGATTCTCCTATTACGGAGTGGGCAGACAATGAAACAAAAAGTATGTATTATTGGGTTGGGCTACGTTGGTCTCCCCCTAGCCTGCCTTGCATCCAAAGTGCACGATGTAGTTGGTCTCGATATTGACGGAAAAAAAGTAGAGTTCATAAATAAAAAAATAAGTCCCGTTAGTGAGAAACACACCGAAGAACTTCTAAGCGAATCAACCCTTGTTGCCTCAACCGATTTCACAACCATCCAAAACGCCGATATCATTGTAGTATGTGTTCCCACCCCCATCGATGACAAACAATTGCCCGATCTAAAACCCTTAATTGGAGCAACAACTTCCGTTGCAACCAACATGAAAAAAGGGCAGCTTCTCATTATTGAATCAACCATCCATCCTGGAACCTGTGAAGAAGTCGTAATTCCCCTTGTTGAATCAATTACAAATCTAAAACACGGAGTAGATTTCAACGTCGCCCATTGTCCAGAGCGAATCGATCCCGGAAACACCAAATGGACATTAAAAAACATCCCCCGAGTCATAGGTTCCAAGAGTTCTTACGCATCAACTCAGGCCCACACTTTCTACACCAGTTTCATCGATGCGAATTTCACTATTTTAAATTCACTGAAAGCCGCCGAAGCAACCAAAATCATGGAAAATACCTTCCGTGATGTTAATATTGCCTTCATCAACGAGATGGCCATGAGTTTTGATGTACTTGGAATTGACATTATAGAGGTCATTAAAGGAGCATCTACCAAACCATTTGCGTTTATGCCTCATTATCCTGGGCCAGGAGTGGGTGGGCATTGCATCCCGGTTGATCCATATTACTTAATAGAAAGAGCCAAAACCAACGGTTTCTCCCACCGTTTCCTTTCTCTCGCACGGGAAATAAATAATAGTATGCCTGATTATGTATTCAAATTAATACAAACTGAATTAAACCAGCTAAGTATGCCACTGAAAGGCACACAGATCAGCATTTTAGGATACGCCTATAAAAAAAATATTGGTGATACCAGAGAAACACCCGCTCACAAATTAATTCATCTATTACATGAATATGGAGCCATAGTGCATGTATACGATCCCTATGTCCCCGGATCATCTACTCATAACTCACTCTCATCAATCATTAGTCATTCGCAAGTTCTGGTTCTTATAACTGATCACGACGAATTTGTAAATATAGATTATAATCTTCTACAAACATCCTCACTGAAACTCATAATCGATCCACGAAACATACTAAGTAAAGAAAAGATAAACTCTCTTGGTCTTAAATATCGTGGTCTTGGTCGGGGGCACTAAAGAGTGGAAAAAGTGGTCTCAGATGTAGATAACTCCAAGCCTAAGAACAAATCTACTAAATTCATCATTTTCATAGTCCAAACAATTTTAGGTTTAGCAATCTTAGGATATCTTATCTATCAAATTGGCTCAAGAGAAGTTATAGCACTTCTACTAACGGTGGATCCCCACGTATGGATATTAGTTCTCCTGTACATTTTTATAAGCGTGTTCATAACCGCACTGTGTTACAAAAGTCTCATCGATCCTACCTGTGGAAAAATAAGGCCTTCTGAAATTTTCAAATATTCCCTGACCACCGCCAGTCTTTCAAGATCATTTCTGGGAAGATATGCTGAAATCACCCTCATTTATTTTCTGAAAAAACGCGGTGTTGAATATGGTAAAGGGATATCTATTTTTCTCGTTGACAAAATAATCACATTAATACTTCAAGTTGTAATTTCCATAATAGGAGTAATATGTTTCTTCTATTCTCCAGAGTTATTATTCACGTTTCTCACTCTTTTCATTCTTACTATGCTTTTCATTCTTCTTTTCAAAAGCAAATCATTTCGAAGTTTCATCAAAGAAAAAATTCTTCGAAAATATCAATCCCAGTTTCGCCAGTTTTCATCAACTTTCCACGATTTATATCACCTTCACAAATCAGCCCTACTCTTAAACGCCTTTTATACCGCCATCAGACTCATCTTAACCGGGTTAGCAGTCTATTGGATTTTTCACTATCTAGGATCTACCGTGCCACTGTTTGAAACAATAATAATTAATACTATACTTATGACTGCCTCTCTCATTCCATTGACCGCCAACGGCACGGGTATACGAGAAATTCTCGGTGTCTATTTATTTGGTTTACTTGGAGTAGATCCACTGATCAGCATAACCGCATATTTGATATTTCGCATCGCTAATTATCTATTTGGAGTACTCCTACTTCCTCATAACATTATCCTCTACCTCAAAACCCGCAAAGAGTTTCCTCCAAATTAAGTTTCGGATAAACATTTGAATAAGCTACACTATTTTCAAGAGTTGAAAATCCACAATATTTATGAACCAAAACAGTGAAATAAACCTCATGGCACTCAAAACCAAAGAAGAAATCCAAAAGCACTATCAAAAATCATCCGTAACCGGTAAATACGTTGGTGCACGTTTCCAAGAGCCAATAGGGATCCTCAAACATCAAAAACAAATAGAGATCATAAATCGGTTCATTGCCAAAAAGAAAGCACCATCTCTTCTTGATCTTGCCTGTGGTCCAGCCAGACTCACAAAAGATATGCGAGGAGTCAATAAAGGGTATGCCATTGACAGCAGTCCCGGCATGCTCGCACAAGCACGAAAAGATCTATCTAAAAATTGGATCGTACGAGAGGGTGATGCGTTCAATTTACCATTCAAAAAAAACAGTCTTGACATTGTAACCACATTCCGTTTCATCCGCCACTTCGAAAGAAATGATCGTCACAAACTCTATACCGAAATTCACAAAGTTCTGAAAAAAGATGGGTATCTCATCCTTGATGTCTTAAACAAAAAACCAACCAAGATCCTCAAATTTATTGGTAAACACAAATACCAAGTCTACGACGCACTGTATCCTTCACTCTATAGCTTCGAGCAAGAACTCGCAAGCGAAGGATTCCAAATAATATACGCAAGACCAATAATAAATCACACTCTAACCCAAATGAGTATTTCCAAATTGACAAAGGCATTGCATGTACATAACCTGGGATTAAAAACCATCTCCACACTTGAAAAAATAGGAGGAAGAAATCCTTGGGAGTGGGTAGTAGTACTTCAAAAGACATGATCTACTTACGGTTTTAAAACCATCACCATTAAATTTTCAAAGAAAACAAAATATCATGACCGAACCAAAACTAGCCCATCCGTATTATAAATTATCTGATATAAACGGTTCTTACCTCAGAAAATTCTATCGTGCACTCGGTGGCAATACCGCATTATTATTAGAAAAAACACCTATAACTCCCAATCAAGTAACCCTTCTGAGCACCATACTTGCCATAATCAGTTTCGCCCTACTATATTATCAACACTTCATCATATCAGCCATCCTCCTCTTCCTCTCCATGATTTTAGACAAAGCGGATGGATCACTAGCAAGGCTGAGAGGAACAAGTACCTCCCTTGGCAATTGGCTTGATAGTACTACGGATTATATTCAAATAAGTATTATGTTTATTTTTGTCGGGTTCTTTCTCCAAAAATCCATCTTCTTATTTTTTGCAAGTTCTGTGTATGTTCCACTTCCGTTCATCAATTACTTTAGCAAATATGATGTAACCACAACAGCATGGATTCTAGCACTCTCTTCACTACTCATCTACAATGCAACTAAATACCTCTTCGTATTCTTCAAAAAATATTTTGCAACTGAAGCAGATTCAATAGTTGAGCAAGAAAAAGGCGGCCACCCATTTCGGTCCTGTTTCCACATCAACGAAATTTTCGTAAATAATGTAGTATTGTTCGGGATAATAGGTTCTATCTTCCATCCTCTCTTCCTCTCATATACCCTGAGCGCATTTGTCCTCTACGGCATATTTTTCTTCACCGCCATGTATTCTATATTTACCTACCAGGCCTACAAGAAGAATAAAACATACACCAAAGAAGAGCAACTCAAAACGAAATTTTAATAACACCCCAAAATAAAAAAAGAAAAATAAACTAAAAGAAAAAACTTCCCTACAAAACACCATATGCAGACAGTAAGAGGAGTAATCCACTCAAAATAAAATACCCACCAACTATAAACCTCAAAAATTTAGGCAACATAATAACTAAAATCCCAAAAAGTATACTAATCACCGGTAATATTAGACCTAACATTTTCAATTCCCCCCATAGACTTTCAAAACAAAGTCTTTACTAGTTACTTCAGATATTGCTAACTTCATAAACTATCTCACCATATCGCCCCCCGTAACATTTATATAGCTTCTTTCTCTATAAAAGTCAAGGAAATAAAATAGAAGCTATATTAGAACTTCAAACTCAAATCATCAAATGACTTGAATTTCTTTATATTCCCTTCCTCCCTCCTCAAGACCACAAAAAGAGAAATAGGATGTCACATAAACACACCGTAAAAGATCTTCAGATGATAGCTAACATCGTCCGTGAAGACACCCTAACTGCATTAACTGAAGCTAAATCAGGACACTCCGCAGGACCACTCGGAATGGCCGACATCTTCACTGCCTTATATTTCCACACCTTAAACATAAATCCCAAAAATCCACAAGATCCAAAAAGAGACTACTTCATCCTCTCCAACGGTCACATCTGCCCCGTTCTCTACGCCACATTAGCTAACCGTGGCTACTTCCCCAAAAAAGAACTTCTCACATTAAGAAAGTTAGGGAGTAGATTACAAGGACATCCGCACCGAATCTCCCTTCCCGGACTTGAAACAACATCAGGCCCGCTTGGTTCCGGCCTCTCTCAAGCCAGTGGAATCGCGCTAGCACATAAACGAGACAACAAACCAAACAAAGTGTACTGCGTGTGCAGCGACGGAGAACAAAACGAAGGCAACCATTGGGAAGCCGTCATGTTCGCAGCAAAATACCAACTATCAAATCTCATTGCTATTACAGATCGTAACTATATCCAAATTGATGGCCCAACCGAACAAATTATGCCCCTTGGCGATCTCGAAAAAAAATACCAAGCGTTCAATTGGAATACTATCACAATTGATGGAAACAACATGCAGCAAATCATAACCACCCTCACCAATTCAAAACGAAATCAAAACAAACCACTCATGATAATCGCCAAAACCATTCCTGGAAAGGGAGTAGACTTCATGGAAAATGATTACAGGTGGCATGGTGCCCCTCCCGGCGGACTCAAAACCGAACGATCCCCAGAAAAAGAGAAGCAACTCCACGTTGCACTCGCCGAACTGCACGCAAAAGAAGCAACAGAACGCGGCCAGTGGTACACAACTCACAACCATCTTCACCCTCTTCACAACAACACCTCACTTAATCACCAGAAATTAAATCCACCAAAAACTAAGACCCAAAAATGAAACTTAACCCCAAACTCCACCTAAACGAGAACCAAGAACCACTTCCCACCAGAAACGGTTATGGTGATGCACTAGTCGAACTGGGAAAAACCACTAAAAACATCTACGTACTCTGTGCCGACCTCTCAGAATCAACACGAGTTGATACATTCGCAAAACTCTATCCAAATCAGTTCGTAGAAATAGGTGTAGCAGAACAAAATTTAGTAACGGTCGCATCCGGTCTGGCGCACGCAGGAAAAATCCCCTTTGCCTCAAGCTATGCCGCATTCTGTCCTGGAAGATGTTGGGAACAAATCAGAACAACTATTTGCTACAACAATCAAAATGTCAAAATCATCGGTGCACATGCCGGAATTAGTGTAGGTCCAGATGGTGCAACACATCAAATGCTCGAAGACCTCGCCCTCATGCGCGCACTTCCTAACATAATCGTAATAGTTCCCAGGGAGTATGCACAAACAAAAGCCGCAACAAAAGCGCTCGCCAAACACATCGGTCCCGCCTATATGCGATTCGCCAGAGAAAAAACCCCCCAATTAACAACATCCAAACCTCCGTTCAAAATTGGACAAGCACAAGTACTTAAAGATGGATCCGACATAACTATAATTGGCTGTGGTCCACTCACTCTCAACGCTCTGAGTGCTGCCAAAAATCTCGGAAAACAAGGAATCAGTGTTGCCGTAATCAACTGCCATACCTTAAAACCTTTTGACACCAAAACAATTGAAACGTACGCGAAGAAAACAAAACTCATCATCACAATTGAAGAAGCTCAAACCACTGGGGGCTTAGGTTCGGCCGTAGCTGAACACTTATCAGATTCCATCCCTACCAAAATCCATCGTCTAGGAATTCAAGATCACTTTGGAGAATCAGGCGAACCAGAAGAACTCCTAAAAAAGTATCATCTCACCTCAAACGATATAGCACTTGAATGCCACAAACTTTTTAAAACCAAAAATTCTTCTTAATGCCATGAAAGAATGTTCCAAATGCGGAGTAAGCATGAACCGCGAAGAGGAATGCCAAAACTGTCATAGTTGTGTTGGATGCTGTGACATCGAAGGGTGTTCAACTCCAGATGAACAATAACTAAGTCTCCAAAAAGCAAATAATTCAACATGACAGACAACCCCTTAGTCTTAAAATCCTTCATTCTGAAAAAAACTTCGAATATATTTCACTAAATCTGGTTCA
>CAYJTE010000024.1:5133-9011 GCA_964372965.1 uncultured Methanosarcinales archaeon | reverse complement strand
TTCGGGATAACACATTAGATTATTAATAGTACATTATTTGATGGTACATTATTTGATGGTACATTATTAATGGTACGTTATTGATGGGGGATGATGATTTGGAAGGTACGGAAATATTTGAGAACTTTTACAGGTTGGTTGACAAAATAGGTTTGATTTCTGACTTCAAATACTTACAGTATTCCTAAGTCTATAATTCTTAACTCCATTTCATTCCAATTGATTCAAGATAAGTGATCAACTCTTTACATTCAGTTAAATTCATCCAACCACTTTTGGCGCTCCCAGATGTGAGGGGATGTCTTGTTTTACATTTTGCTTGGATGGAAGCCATAACAATTGGTTTTAACTCAAACTCGGGTGTTTCCATTCTTATTGGTTTTTCAGGTTTATTTTTGGCAGTGGTTTGGATCATTAATCTTTGCCAGTGAAGACCAACTCCTAAGATATCTTCTCCCATTGTACTTTTTGTTCCGTCTTTTTGACATATTGCAGTTACTTGATAGGTTAATGGTTCATTATTTTTTGTTAATCTTGCGGGAATTTCTACTAAGTAACCAGGTGTTGACTGGTTTACAATTCTCTTGGCGAGAAGAATTTGAATTCGAGCTATTATTTCGTTTGAGGTCATGAGATATTCTTTTTGTTCTGTTGTGATTTAGATTTAATAAAATTTATGGTCCTTGTGAAGCTCAGGTTTGCGAAGAGTATATATAGGCTCAAATAGTACTTTAGATGTAATGAACCGACAAAAGAGGTTGATGTTTGCTGTAGCTGTGCTTATACTTCTGGCTAGTCTTATTTTTTCTGCGGTTGTGATATATACTGCAGTGTCGGTTACAGGGGCAGCAACCTCAGGAGAAGTTGGTTTTTGTAAAATGGGATTTTTACGTTTAGGACCAATTGCAAATCAGAGTACACCAATAAATGTGGGATTTAACTTGTCTGTGGCTACAAATACGTCGGATTGCGGTGAACCCGTTACGTTTTCATCTCTTCTTAATCCTGCGCTGGTTTCATTTTTTTTGAACTCGAGTACGGGTCTGATTAATTTTACTCCAAACACATCTGATGCAGGAGTGTATACTGTTACCATTTTGGGACAAAAACAAGGTTTTAGTGCTAATAGCACGGTGTTTACACTTAATATTACAGGCTGTCAAGTGGGTCCTGTTAATTTTGATTCTATCTCTAGTCGAACGGCATATCCTGGATTTTCGTTTGGCTTAGTAACAGCTCCCAATGAACCTGATTGTAGTGAAACACTCACTTTTGCGTCTCTGGTCGTCCCGTCGCTGAACTCTTTTGTGATGAATTCAAGCACAGGTATGATTAATTTTACACCTCAAAGTGGGGAAGAAGGATCATATAGTGTTACGGTTTATGGACAAAAAAGTGGGGTTGATATTAACTCAACATCATTTACGCTCTATATTAATACGTCTATTGCACCAACAAATCTGACATGCTCGCGGGGAAGTAATGCAAGTAGGGTTGATATTGATTGGAATACCATATCGGATGTATCTCATTATAATGTGTATTATTCTTCGAATATCTCGGCGATTATGAATTGGAGTTCAACGGAACCTCTTACAGGTAATCTTACGAGAATGGCTAATATTACTACGAGTAACTGGACAGATACGTCGGCGTGGCAAGATTATAAACGATATTATTTGATTACAGGGGTGAAGAGTGGGTCAGAATATGCCAGTTTGGAGATGCCATGTGCTAAATTAACTTATTCCTATACAGTTCCAACTTCGAGTACGTACGGGCCACTTGCGAGTAACCGAGTGGCATTTTATTTGAATAAGACGTATACGGCGGAAACATTTTTACAAGAAATTCCAGCCGGAAATAACCCTACAATATCGCGCTTGGATAAATCAAATGCATCGGGAGAATATTACACCACTCATGTTCGTGGACTTAGTGATGGAAATAATTTTAACATTGATCCAACTATTGCATATTTAATCACATCTGATAGTTATTTCAATCATACTATTGTGGGGAGAGTATATAGGCCACCATATAATGTGACATATGATGCACCAACATCTTCAGTGTATGGTAGGCTCTCAACGAATGCTCGAGGGCCTTATGATAGTTTGAAAGATTATACTGCGGAGACGTTTTTGCAAGAAATCTCGGCTGGTCTTAATCCGACAATTTCGCGGCTTGATAAAAGTAATGCTTCGGGGGAATACCTTACTACTCATGTTCGTGGGCTTAGTGATGGAAATAATTTCGAGATGCCATCGGGTGTGGGATATTTAATTACGGTGGATGGGTATTATAACCATACTATTTGTGTGACATGCTTCAAATAAAAACTGTGCGAGGATACTCATGATGATGCGAAAACGACAATTTAAATTGGAACAAGTGGGGCTCATTTTGCTGATGGTTGGTATACTTTCTTTTGGTGTACTTGCGGGTTCTAAACCGGTTGCAGGGACGATTACGTATATTCATGGAACGGCTAGTTTGCCGGTGGTGTTGCATGTTAGTGTGAATGCTTCTGGTTCTCTTCAAGAATGTGTTATTAATCCGATAGTAAACACGGGATTAGGGGGAAGTTTTGCAACAAATTTGGATAATTTGGTGCTACGTGATACACCTACAGTGAGATGTAATGGACTTTGGTCTATGGGGGATATGATGTGGTACACCTTTGAGTATGAAGGAAAAGAGTTTTTGTCTCCAGTGGAGAAAATTAAAAGTGGTACTGGGTTGCAGGTGCTGGGGTCAGTGGTGTTGGATTTAGGTGGTAGTTCGATTGATTCGTCTGTAGCTGGTGGTGGGGGTGGAGGAGCTCGTAGCAGTGTTGGTTCTGATGCTTCTGATAGTCGTAATATTCCAAAGGAGGTGGGTGTTGAAGTACCTCCAAAGATAGAGTTATTATTGCAATCGTCTCCTGTAGATATGAACCTCGATGTGACAGTGTTTGGTCGGGTGATTTCAGGTGATGTTCAAGGAGGGTTACTACGAGTTGAGGTTTTGAAACTACCTGAGGGTACGGTTGTTGACTTTCGTGAAGTTGATATTGTATGGCCCTTTACGCAAGATGTTAATTTTGATATGAAAACATACAAATCAGGACGGTATAAAGTACAAGCAATAGTTCTTGATGGTGGATCAATTGTTGGTGCCTCGGCTCCGGATATATTTACTCTGCGTATATCTGACCAAGAAATCTCTGGAACGCAGAATTTTGCTGGAATGGCGTTTGCATGGTCAGGGCGCGCACGATCTTTCTTTGATAGTCCTTATGTTGGTCTTGTTGCGTATTTCATTTCGTTCGTACTTGTTTTAACTGCAGTGTTACTGTTCGCATATAAACGCAGACATTATGCGCACCAAATACCGGTTGAGGAAGCGGAACGAGGCGAGGGATCTCAGCTTGTCTCCATAAACACTTCGAAGGAAAAAGGATTTAAGCGGTGAAAAATATCTTGGACCCTCATTTGAATCCAATTATTTGAAACCCGTATTTTTTCACATCTTCTTCTGACCAGAAGGTTTGGCCTTTGGTTTTTCCGATGTAGGTTACTTCTTTTTCAATTATACGACCGGTTGGTTTTTTCGTCTCCGGATCCCATTCGTTTAGGACCAGTGTATCACCTATATTACATTCAAAATCAGCGAGACGTAACTCCCATGTTTTTTCGCCGTCTATGATTTTTTGGAAATATTCTGACTGAATCTTCTTTTCTATTCTCATGGTTTAGATAAAATAGACGTTGATTATTTAAAAATTACAGTTAAAATAATTGTCGTACCATTTTTGGTATAATTATTTTAAATTAGGAATATTTAAAAAGCAGAATGCTTTGTTTGAGCTTGGCATGCCTTCAGTACTTGATGGT
>CAYJTE010000024.1:0-5033 GCA_964372965.1 uncultured Methanosarcinales archaeon | reverse complement strand
ATTTAAAAAGCAGAATGCTTTGTTTGAGCTTGGCATGCCTTCAGTACTTGATGGTCTATTGGACAAAAAAACAAATGCATTACTTCGTACGCTTCTTCTGAACCCTGACCAAATATATCATTTACATTCTCTTTCTCGTGGAGCAAAAGTGCCGGTTACGAGCACGTCGCGTATTGTTCGACGTTTGGTCAAGTTAGGTCTTGTGTCTGAAACGAAAGTGGGAAAAATGGTGCTGTATAAAGCAGCAACTACTGAGAAGGCGCGTCTCGTTGGAGGATTGCTATGAGGTCAACAATCTCCAGACGGGGACGGGGCCATATATCTGGCGAACGTCTTATTTTGTATCTATTTCTGTTCTTTGTGTTGTCTACTGCTGTTCTTGGAGCGACAAAACCGATTGCGGGATATATATTCAAAACGGATGGAACGACGGCTGCGGAAAATGCATCGGTTAGGGTGTATGTCAACCAAGCAAGTGTTTCGGCAGCAAATCCGTGTTATTCAAACCCGGCTGTCCTTTCAGGTTCGGATGGATCATGGTCTACTAATTTGGCTAACTTGAAGCGAGCGGACAACGGAAATGACTGTTCTGGATTTTGGGCAACAGGTGATGCTATTTGGGCGACCGCAATTGGCCAAAATGTGAGTCCGGAACATGGTAATGGAACTACTTCAAATACTACTATTGCGTCAGGATCGGGTTTGCAGTATTTGTCAAATGTTACTTTGCCACCCGGGCCAGATAGAGTTGCTCCGGTTATTCATCTGAAATCACCTATAAATTACACTAATAATACAAATGGGGTGATTATGTTTCAATATAATGTGACAGATGAGAGTGCTATTGGAAACTGTAGTTTGTTATTTAATGGCACAATAAATATGACTAACACGTCCGTTAGTTTGAATATCACTCAGAACTTTTCCCTTACAAATATACTTGATGGCCATTACAATTGGTCAGTTGGATGTTATGATAATGTCACTAATTATAATACCAGTGTGGAGATATTCTTTTTGAATGTTTCAAAAATAGGGAGATACAATCTTACGCTTGTTACTCCGAATGCGAATGTTAGTGTTGAGCAAAATCAGTTTTTTAATTTTACAATGCAAGTGCGATGTGTGGATGGTAGTTGTGGAAACACGAATGCTAGTTTAGATCCTATTGTGATTAGCGAGGAGGAAGGTGAAAATGATGGCCCCCATGTTAGAAAAAGTGGGTGGGAACGTGCTTCTTCTATTAGGGATGCTGATGAAACTATATGGGATACTCTGTGGCGATTTATTACTAAATTCTTTTCGGGGAATCTTATTACAGGTCAAGTGGCTGGTGCACTTGTCCCTACAACGCCAACTACACCATTTTATACAAATATGTCAAACCCAATGAATCTCAGTAATGTCAGTTGTCTTGGAACGATGACTCAAAACTCGGCATGTAATGTAACTTGGTATGTAAATGCCACAGGCAGTGTTGGTACAACTGCGGAATTTTGGGCGTTTGCGAACTCAACTCTTTATTTAAGTGTAAAAAATGAGTCACCACATGTGTTTGTAACAATTATTGAGTCGCTGGCTCCTACTGTATTTGGGTATATTCCAAATGGAGAAACATTTAATGTTACACAGGTAATTGAAATTGGGGTTAACTCTACGGATGCTCAAAATATTTCGATTGTCAAAGCGAATGTTACGTACCCAAATGCAACGGTTGATTTGCTTACACTTAGCAGAGTGGGGGTGACGAATAAATTTAATGTAAGTTATACTGTCCCTCCACGAACCGGTCTTTATGTAGTACGTTTTTGGGTTAATGATACGGGAGGTAATATTAATGGATCAGTGTACACAAATTTTACCGGAGTGGATGTCATTTCTCCTAATGTAACAACACTTCTTCCTACTGTGGGAAGTACGTACAACACATCACAAGTTATTCAAGTTTCAGCTAATGCAACTGACGTTACCAATGTGAGTACTGTTCTCGCCACGATTACATATCCAAATGGCACTCTTTCAAATGTTTCACTTACAAGGCAAGGAACAACGTACAAATATAATGGAACGTTTACGGCTCCGAATAGACTAGGATTGTACAACATTACTTTTTTTGGAAATGATAGTAAAAATAATATTAACAATTCGGAAAGAACCAATTTTACGATTCTAGATGGAGAATATCCGCGTCTTTCTACTATTGTTGAGGCGCCAGCTGATCCCGCAACTTATGTATATAATCAAACTTATTATTTTAACATTACTATCACGGACAATATTGGAATTTATAATGCGATTATGCAATTTAATGGCACGAATTATACAAATTCTATTCGAAACCAGAGTACTACTTTTATGTTTAACATATCTGATTTGGCGGTGGCAATGTATAATTATATATGGTATGCGAACGATACAAGTGGATACATCAACTCGACATCTTCCACATATACAGTTAATCGAGCAACTTCGATTGTTAATTTAACTCTTGCAGGTAATGATAGTGATGTCAATGTTTCTGTGGGTAGTGTGGTGAATTTATCGGGATATCGGATGGTGGGGGAGGGACAAATTGAGCTACTCTCTAATGGATCGGTTTTTGGTCTGGGGAATAGTTCGGTTTCTAGCAATCAAAGTTATAGTGCACTTGGGAGTTATAATATTACGGTTCGATACAATCAAACAGAAAACTATACCAGCTCGCAAGAGATGCATATATTGAATGTGAAGGATTATCTCACTCCAAATGTTACTCTTCTTACGGTTAATGCAACGGATGTTAATCAAACACAGCATGTCCGCATTAATGCAACTATTATTGATAATTTGCAACTAGACATGATTAGGACGCAAATCTGGTTCCCTAATGGATCAGTACAGAATTTTAGTATGAATAATGTGAGTTCATCGTATAATACTACTTATATCACTATTATTACTTCCAATATTGGAAACCATACTGCACAAATTTTAGCAAATGATACTTCTGGAAATCGAAATGTGACTCAGAATGTGTCATTTTTTGTGTATGATGTGACTCCGCCTTCTGTGGTTTCACTTGTTCCTCTTAGTATGAGCACGGTGTATGCGAATACAGTTATTGAACTGGCATCGAATGTGACTGACAATGTAGCAGTATCGTATGTGGTTGTGAATTTGACGTATCCAAATGGGACGATTCAACGAATTTCGTTTAGTTTGGGAAGTGGGGCGAAATACAACACTTCGTTCAGCATAGGATCATCAAATGGAACATATACAATGCGGGTTATTGCAAATGATAGTAGTAATAATATTAATATTACAGAGTTGACGTCATTTTTTGTGAATGCAACGGATAATTCGCCAGTTGCAAGTATTATTCTTCCCTCTGATGGTTATACTAACACTACTTTGACACATATTGAGATGAATTTTAGCTGTAGTGCAACGGATGATTACTCGCTGCGAAATGTGTCACTTTATTTGACGAATTCCGTGAACACTTCACTTGGTTTGAATCAAAGTGTACTTCTCAATGGCACCATAAATTCAACTTCGTGGCTGGTAAATATTTCGCAGGGAAGTTTTAGTTGGAACTGTTTAGCTAAAGACAATAGCTCTCAAATTGATTGGGCAGTAAATAGAAGTATGGTTATTTCTGCGCCAAGTAGTTCTTCTTCATCTTCATCGGGTGGAGGTGGTGGTGGAGGAGGGGGATCATCAAGCTCATCTGGATCTGGTGGAGAAAATCCGATGCCGGTTCCAGTAGAGGTACTACCTCGTCTTGAGTCATCTCTTGGCTGTTTGTGGAATGAAAGTGAAGTCACAGGAAACTGTGTATTTAATGATACTAAATGGGCGCTTAATTTTTCACATCACAGTCGAGGTGCGAAGGGATCTACTGACTCTATCGCAGAGTTAGTTGGCCGGGTATTTAATGTAGATATATTTAATGTAGATATTAACCTCTTAGGAATAGATTTTAGACTATCTTACCTTTCTTTGATGGTACTTTTACTTGGCCTCTTGTTACTGCTTTTATGGAGACGTAAAAGACCTTATTTGATTATTACTGCTCCTAGTCGTATTGTTGCTGGTGAAACGCTAGAGATGCAAGTAAAGGTGGCAAATGATCAAAATGCGGCTACGCTTCGTATGTGGGGATTATTTGTTCCTGATACAGGGGCAGGCATTGGCAATATTAGAACAGTTATGCAACGAGGAGAAACGTACAAAATGGATGCTGATTCTCTGGAAGTTCGTAGGGGAGTTATTCCGATTACCATTCCTGTCAAGTTTGCTCCAGGCCCATATAAAATTATCACTTGTGTTCGCTGGGAATATGGCACGGGATTAGTACGAGATGATGAGAAGGTTCGAAAGAGGGTTGGCTCGGATTCAACTGGTTCAAAGAAAGCAAAAATTACTGCGTACATGCATAGGGTTCAAGTGGTGGGTAGTGGGTTTGTGCTACCAAATATTGTTAGATTGATTCACAATTCGCGGGTTAGGCTTCCAGATAGCTTGGCTTTAAGTTTGCATACAATGCGAGAGAAATTGGGCGGAGATGCGGTTTCAATTGAACTGGCACGTTCACGAAAGGAGATTCTATTGCGGATGAAACTTGCCGAGAAGATGCATGCGTTGCGTCTTGAAAAATTGCGAGTGGAGGAGGATATCCGACATGTCCAGGAAGAAGGAGAGTGGGAGTTGAAACTTAATTCAATTGAAGCACGTGAGAAAATACAATCAAAACGGCGGAAGTAGTTGGTAATGTGAGATGTGGGAAGAAAATGGGAAAATACTGATTAAAGATGCGTAAGAATTAGGAGAGAGGTGAACTGAAATGGCAGGAACAATACCAAAAGGATGTATTAAACTGGTTATGGGGCAAAGAGGGATTCGGACGAAATGAATGATAAATAATTACTATATTGTTAGTGAGTTTGTTGTGTGAGTTTGTTGTGTGAGTTTGTTGTGTGAGTTTGTTGTGTGGGTTTGTTGTGTGAGTTTGTTGTGTGAGTTTGTTGTGTGAGTTTGTTGTGTGGGTT
>CAYJTE010000023.1:8963-9183 GCA_964372965.1 uncultured Methanosarcinales archaeon | reverse complement strand
TAATATCCCTCTAACTCTAATTCCATAAGACCAGGAAGGTGTTCATTGATCCCTTTCATGAACGCAACAGCTTCCTCTTTCGATTTCCCTCCCCGAACAAGAAAGCAAGAGTCCGTATCCGCATACACTACTTCAAATCCTTTTTTTCCTGCTTCGGAAATAGTTTTTCCAATATAATACCGGGCGTACGCCGTCGTTGAATCAGAACATACAATACAAT
>CAYJTE010000023.1:5235-8953 GCA_964372965.1 uncultured Methanosarcinales archaeon | reverse complement strand
CTAAATATCCATAAAATGAGTTTGCAAGAATCTTAAATGCGTACGACCGAGATTTCAACATAACCGTCATTTCGTCTTTTATTTTTCGCGATGTAACCTGCGCTTTAATTTCAGATCTCTTTATTATGATATCTTCCAGTATACGAGAAAGAAATGCTTTCTTCTTTGTACAAAACCAATATTTCTCTCGTCCCGGAACAACCTTCTTCCGGCATGTTTCATGGTCACACTGTAAACTTTCAGGACTAATATTATGTGCCGTAATAATTGAAGGGTATAGTGAGCGAAAATCAAACACCGCGACATCTTTGTACAATCCAGCTGTAGGTTCAAACACAAACGCTCCTTCAACCGCATCATCCATCCGATCTTCTGTTTCTTCGTTTGTGGGTTTATTTGGGGCAAGCACATTAGATTCGACCGCTCGTTTCAAAATATAACTTTCAACTAACCTTCCAAAGCGCATCCGAATAACATCAAACAAGGGAACTCCTATAACACGAGCAAATTCCATCATATCAAAGAGTAATTTAGAACACAGCTGCCAAGTTAACTTTGCATCACGCATATTATATTCAATATACTTTCCTAGCTCTTTTGTATTAGAATCCCATGTATGTCCCAGTTCATCAAGACTCACAAACAGTTTTTTCTCACCAAGTAATTCAGAAGCAACTGCATCCAAACTAAAACTCTCAGTCTTCAAATTTTTTCCAAAAATATTTTGCACAAACCGACATACATCAATATGCACAGTACCAGAAATAGAACATTCTTGGTCGCGTAGACCTATTTTCCGACCAGTCTGTAACTCAGCACCAAGAGCACCCCACCTAAGGACCACTCCTAATTTATCTGCTCTGGCCTTAATATAAGGCAGATCAAATCCATCACTATAATAGCCCGTCAAAATGTCCGGGTCAAATTCAGTTAATAATTCTCCTAATCTCTCCAGCATATGTTTTTCACTGTTACATACTTCGGTGTATTTCGGTTTTCGAGCACATTCTTTCCACGTAAGAACTCGCATAAACTCGTCTGCTCTTCCAGAATCTGATCTCCCCTTTTCCCTAACGCTCTTTTTGTCAGTTTTACTCTCTTTACCATATAATGCAATCATCAGAATTGGATTCTTGTCGTAATCAATCTCCTTTGAAACCGCATACGTTTCAATGTCAAGAGCTAAAATTCGCTCTGGCGGAACTACCTTCTCTTTTTCTTGTATCACTAGTTTGGACGCTATAAAGACTTTAATCTCTTTCACCAGCTCAAAAGTAGTCCCTGCACTACTATCACTTGGTTCAGAAGGCTCATCTTTCGCGCACGTTGCAACAATTGTATCACCCGGTGATATACCTAAATCCCGCATCGCTCGATGTACAAATAAAATGTCCCTTTCATAACACACAGATCCCCATGATTCGATCTCCTTTGCCAGAATTGGAACCGCCTTAGGATAATTAGCTGTAACTTTGAAATATTCTTTCTCCACACCCAGTAAATTTTTCTTCACTTCTTCTACTCGAATTACGCGTGCCGGCATACTAAATCTAGCAGCTCTCTCTTGTCCTTTCCCTTCATCAATGGTAAGCTTTTCCAGCTTCGCAGCCAAGCTCTTCTTATAATCAACAAAGAAGTAGGGTTCAACAACATATTTGACGCACACTTTTTCTCCTGAGAGTACTCGACCAAACATGACAAAAAATGTAACATCACCTTCCACCCTATACGTAAAATCATATGGAAAAAATGTAAGCGAAACATCATGCTTAGCCGTATGTATTTTAAGAGGAACCATCAAACGATAATATCACATATTCTATTTAAGGATAACTCATAGATAAGGATAACTCATAGATAAGGATAATCCTTCTCATTTCTCGTGAATGCGAGTTCCCAATTGGGGTCCCTATCTTATTTTCTTTAAATAGGTTTAAGGTTGTATCACCAAAAAGGAGGGCCCTTTAAAGAAGTAATTATATGGTGGTTAATAACAATGATTTTTTTAAAAACCAAATGGATCAAAAGAAAACCAGTAAGTTTCAGAAAAGTTTAAATAGTTCTAAATAAGTTTGATAATCATGAAGCCAATAAAGTTCAAAAAAACCAATTTTCTTGAGGTAAACGAAGCGTACAATAATATTCTTCATTGGTTTTTTGCCTGCCCCACTAAAGAGGTAAGCCTAACAGATCTCACCACTCTCACTAAAGTTTCCAAAACAACAGCAAATAGGATAGTAACACAGCTTAAAAAAGAAGGATTTCTAAAAATAATCCATCTCGGAAACACCTGGAGAATTAGTTGTAATCCGAATCATCCTTATAACATCGAACGAAAAATAGCATACAATCTACAACTAGTATATGAGTCTGGCACGCTCAGTGAAGTAATAAAACACTTTGGGAGTCCACGTTCCATTATTTTATTCGGAAGTTACAGAAAAGGTGATGACATTGACTCATCAGATTTAGACATTGCAGTAGAAATGCTTGATAATGAAGAAACAAGAATATTTGAGTTAGGTATCATTCCCCAATTAGGATACAGGAAAAATGTTAGAGTGAACATTCTCAAGTTCACCAGAAATAAAGTAGATTTAAATCTGTTTGCTAATCTTGCAAACGGAATCATATTATATGGTTTTCTTGAGGCACGACCATGAGATACAAACGACCAGATAACAAAAATGCACACAGTATTTTAGAATCTGCCAAAAAGACCATGGATTATACTTTAACCCTTAAAGTAAATGAACTCTCAGGAGTTACCATAACCAGAAACGTCTACGAATGTTTTCGCATGCTTGGAGATGCTATCTTAGTACACAAAGGAATCAGCTCAGATGATCACCTTCTACCTATAAAAGAAGTAACACAATTAACCATCACCTCATCCAGGCCAATCGCTATAGTTGAAAATCTAAGAATTTTAAGACACAACATAAACTACTATGGGTACAATCCTTCGCTTGCAGAGGTACATGACTCGATATCCATCGCGAAAGAGTGCTTCTACAAAGCATATGAAAAAGTAAAAGAAGTAATCATATAACTTCCCAAAATCAAGGAATCCGTCGAACAGACCGTACGAGCGGACTCACCTTCTGATCCTTCGATTTCCCCTTACTCCCTTCCCCACTCTTCACCATCTCCGACTCACTCGCACCAGAGACAGTAACAGTCCCAACCAACTCGGACTCACCTTTTTTCTTCTCACCTGCCCTCACGCGATCAGCCGCAGCTCTTGAAATATCCTCCACCAGCGCCCGCCCCACAATTTCGAACTCATCATCAGAAAATTGTTTACCCTCCCAACGAAGGCCCACCGTATCATCAGGAATACGTGGCACAACTTCAATACCAAAATGAGGAACACTCTGTCCTGCAGAAATACCATTGGCAATCACAATATTTGTTCCATGACATCCTAAACTCTCAAATAAGGCCATGCTCACTTTATTCGCCACAACAGAACACTTCGCTAAAATCAACTCGGGGACCATCTCTAAAATGGTATAATGAGCACGTGGAAACACTGTTATTTGCCCCGGAGCAAGAACCTTATCTTTAACCGCAACAACAAGTTCTTCATCAATATACAAAATAGGAGCTTTACTCTCGCGCTCCACAATTTCGCAATATTCACACCTCATCTCGCACCCCTCATATAAGAAGTTTCAAGAGCGTCCGCCGTATTTTCAGCAATAATTCTGTTCAC
>CAYJTE010000023.1:0-5135 GCA_964372965.1 uncultured Methanosarcinales archaeon | reverse complement strand
TTCACTTAAACAATCTTGTTTTCATATTTACTATTCAGCCTTTTCACTTAAACAAATTTGCAATATCATCCAAGCTCACATCTTCTTCTTGGCGCAAAGAGACAGTAGACCCATCCCCTTTTGTGGGTAATTGTTTTGGAGCAACTTTTTTGGGTGGACCATTTTTTGGTTCAGGAACGTGTTTTCCCGCTGTTGGTGTACTCCCCCTTTCCTTATTTTCCACATCAGCAGAACCCCTACTAGACATCTCCCCTATACCCAAGTGTTTGTAAAATGTTGGTTTTACCGCCATCTGAACTTTAGCAGCCATCTCAGATCCAATCAACTTCTCTTCAAAGGCCATCACTTTATCTCCTTCTTTACGAGGAATAACATGTACCATCACATGCTGCGCTCTCTGACCAGCAACTTGGCCATTTGCAATAAAAATAGTTGTTCCACCAACTTTAAACGTCCGTAAAACCGACTGCGATAATTTTTGTGCTACCAAAAATAAATGAGCGAGTTCAGAATCAGGCACGTGCGGTAAAATCATATAATGGTTTTTTGGAATGAGTAGCAAATGCCCCTTAGCCGCAGGATTAATATCTAAGATAGCCACCATCAGTTTATCTTCATAAATCTTCTTCGCAGGGATTTTACCAGAAATAATAGAACAAAATATACACTGCTCCTTCTGTAATTGTGCAATCTGGTCAGGAGACATACTCTTCAGCTTCTCAGCCATAGCTGCTCGCGCTTCATCCGTAATCGCACTTTCAACCATACTACCACAACATAAAACACAATATATAAAAGTAATCCTACTAAAAACAGTATATTCACAACTCCTACTCAAATATATTCACAACTCCTATTTAAATAACCCACAACAGATCAACAACACCATGACCTACCAGCCAACCCCCATACCCGGAACAGAAACTCTCAAATGGAAAGACACGTTTATTGAACGTTATTCTAAATTAACCAATTGGGACCACTTTAAATTTTATAGTACCTGTTTCCTCAGACGTTCAATTAGAATAAATTCCTGTATGGGAGATTTTCAAACAATAAAATTCAACATTGAAAAAAAAGGTTGGCTGCTTGAGTCCATCCCCTGGTGTCCTGAGGGATTTTTCATCTCGCACCCCGAACGAAAAGATGTTGGCAACTTACTCGAGCACCACCTGGGACAAATCTACGTACAAGAAGCCGTCTCCATGGTTCCACCTCTCATCTTAAACCCACAACCAGGCAACATCGTGTTAGACATGTGCGCATCCCCTGGTTCCAAAACAACTCAAATGGGAGCCATGATGAAAAATCAAGGTTTAATTGTCGCCAATGACTACAAAGGTCTCAGGCTCCAATCACTTGGAATCAACCTCCAACGGTCAGGTCTAACCAACACCATTGTCACGTTAATGCACGGAAAAAGGTTTTATCAACACCAATTCGACAAAATATTAGTAGACGCACCTTGTTCTGGCACAGGAACTATCAGAAAAAGTCTCAAAACTGTCACCATCTGGAATCCCAAAATGATCCACAAAATTGCCAAAACACAAAAAGAACTCACTAAACGTGCGTATGAGAATCTAAAACCTGGAGGGGAATTGGTGTATTCCACCTGCTCTGTTGAACCAGAAGAAGATGAAGCAGTCGTTGACTATCTTTTAAAAGAATTTCCCGATGCAGAATTAATTCCTATTAAACTTCCCGGACTAAAATCTTCTCCACCCATACTCACGTTCAACGGCCATAATTATGATCCTAGAATCAAAGATGTCATCCGCCTCTGGCCCCAAGACAACGATACAGAAGGCTTTTTCATAGCGAAGCTACGAAAAAACGCATAGAAATCCGCTGATTTTGATTGGTTTTTTCTCAAAGATAAAAAAACTCACAAACGAGTGAATCGAGTGAATCGAGTGAATCGAGTGACTAGAGTTTTCTCACAGCGAAGCTACGAACACAGCGTTGATACTATTCATCAAGTAAAATAAGCAGGAATCCCCTGTATTCATCTGGGGAGGCAAGAAATGAACGTGTTCACATTCATTTCTGCACAGAAAATCTATGATTTTCTTGTGTTAGAAAATCCGTCTTGGAACACGCAAAAATGCAGCGACATTTTTGGTGCACAGAAAAGCTCGGAACATTAGTGATGTTGGGCTCTTTTAAGGATTTTTTTTAAATACATACAGTTCATCCAAAAAGTTTAAATATGGCAAATATGTTGTACAGTATGATGGATCAACGAGAAGAAATATTAATAGAGAACACCACGGAATATCTTGAATCAGGTAAAGATGCACTCCAAAAGAAACATTATAATGTTGCAGTAACTCTTTTCTTCAAAGCCATTTGTGCCAGTGCCGATTTATTTTTGTTCCGAAAAGAAAGCCAGGTTCCTTCATCACATACAGATGGATTTCGCATCACGCAAGAAAAATATCCTTGGCTCTATGATATTAGTGATAAGGATTTTCCATTCTACCAAGACAGTTACACGAAGAAAATGAACAAGGAGGCAGCAGAAGTGCTTTTAGAAGATGCAAAGAGAATTACAAAACGCAGTTAAATCTGAAAAAAGCCGCAAGGACATCTTTGATGTTATTCTTTACGGATCATTCGCGAAAGGCAAGACCAATCCTTCTGATATTGATATTGCTGTCATTTTTCGCTCAGGATCACTCCAAGATCGCCTCATCACCATTCAAAATATAAAAAAAAATATAAAAAAAAGAATTATTACAAAGCACGAAATTGACATAAAAGGAATTTTATGGGATGAGCTTTTCAAACCAGAGTTTTTCGCGCGAAGCGGAGTATTCATTGAAGGGATTAGTCTTTTCGATGGCAAACCATTCTCCGAGAAGATAGGATTTCAAAATTCAACATTATTCATTTATACCTTAATTGAAAAATCACACCCACAAAAAGTCAAATTAAATTATATCTTAAAAGGACGAAATGGGGCCGGTATGATTGAAAAGTTACAAGGCCTTCATCTCGCTCCCGGTGTAATTCAAATTCCCATCATACACACTCTCGAATTTGAAGACATATTGCAAAAGCAAGGTATTACCTTCACCAAAAAAAACATCTTAATCCAAAAATAATACCCCTAATCATCTCTATCTCAGTCAAAAAATCTGCTTTTGAGAAGTTATCTTTATAAATCACCACCTCAATATTGAGTTAAATGGTCGCAAAGAAAAAATCAGAAATAGAATCACCCTCAAAATCCGAGACAAAAGGAGAAAAAACCGAATCAAAAATGCAACCAGATCCAAAGCCCTCTTCAAAATCATCAAAACCAGTAATTCAACCCGAAATAAATCTCGCACTCGTAGGACACGTAGATCACGGAAAAACCACTTTAACCGAGCGTCTCTCCGGAAAATGGACAGATACTCATTCTGAAGAACTCAAAAAAGGAATTACTATCCGACTTGGTTATGCCGATTTCACTATCTACAAATGTACTAAATGTAATTATTTTACAACCAAAGAAAAATGTCTAAAATGTAATAGCACAACTGAAGGCCAAAGAACCATTTCACTCGTTGACGCACCGGGTCACGAATCTCTCATGGCAACTATGTTAGCCGGAGCCGCCATTGTTGATGGAGCTCTTCTCCTTGTAGCCGCAAATGAAAAGTGTCCACAACCACAAACCAAAGAACATCTAATGGCATTGCAAATAACAGGCATAAAAAATATCATTGTTGTTCAAAATAAAATTGATCTTGTATCCAAAGAAGAATCACTTGAAAATTATAAACAAATTCGCGAGTTTTTGAAAGGAACGCCTTACCAAGACGTATCTGTAGTTCCAATATCTGCGAGAGCCAATGTAAATGTTGATTTACTTTTACAATCAATTCAACAGAAAATCCCCACACCCAAACAAGATTCATCCAAAGATCCAGTCATGCTAGTTGCCAGGTCTTTTGATATCAATAAACCAGGAACCAAACCAACTGGATTACTAGGTGGCGTTCTCGGTGGAACCGTAAAACAAGGCAAATTCAAAGTTGGCGATGAACTCGAGATTCTCCCCGGATATATGGTTGAAGAAAAAAATAAAAAAATATGGAAACCACTCAGAACCAAAGTCACTGCTATTTTTTCCGGCGGTTCTCCAGTACAAGAAATCTCACCTGGTGGTTCCATGGCCCTTGGAACAACACTTGACCCTAGTATTGTAAAATCAGACTCCTTAACAGGATCACTCGTTGGTCACAGTGGAAAACTTCCTAAGATTTACTACCAAATAACCCTGGATACCTTCCTTCTCGAACGCGTAGTAGGAACAAAAGAGGAAGTCGAAGTAAAACCTCTCGCAAAAAGTGAAATGCTCATGCTTAATGTAAACTCTTCTGCAACCGTAGGAGTAGTACTTGATCCATCGAAAAAAAATACTACTTGTATTTTAAGAAAACCCATCGTAGCTAATATAGGAGATAGAATCACCATTTCCAGAAGGGTAGGTGACAGATTCAGATTGATAGGATATGGAATTTTAAAATAACCAATAAATAAAACTAAGACTTGTCATTTCCACCATGTGGTTGCAAAACAGGATCATTATCCCGCCTGCACAGAAATCCTCGTTGATTCTTTTCAGGATTTTTTTAATTGCTATTTTAAAAGCCTACGTTTTCGGTAAAATTGTACTCCACCAACACTCCCAACGAGAATTGCCACAGAGAAAAACAGCGCAAGAACACTTTGCAACGTAGAAAAACCCAAGAATCCCTCTTGTGGCAAACTAGTACTTCCTACAACTGCTCCCGTAAGAACGCTTCCTGGTGTTAAAATAGTTTCAGTCTCCGCCAGAGACTGATCCCTACTCCCTACCACCTGCCCTTGCTCTTGAGATGTAACAATAGTTGAATTATCTTTTGGGGTTGCCGCCGTACGCACAATAACCGTATTAACAACCGGTGTTACCGATTCAACAGTATTATGGGGTTGTGGTGGATTCAAACTTCGACCTCCTCAACCTCCACTACCGCCTCCACTACCACCCGCATTAGATGATGACCCATCATTATTCGATGCAGCTGCCATCACACTTACAAACCGCACCACCAATACTGCTGTATTATGCGAAAAATCACTAACATCATATGTTATTG